>NZ_KK211077.1:39639-57825 GCF_000620125.1 Clostridiisalibacter paucivorans DSM 22131
ACAAAAAGTAAATAAGGCGGCATGGCCAAGTGGTAAGGCAGAGGACTGCAAATCCTTTATCCCCAGTTCGAATCTGGGTGCCGCCTCCAAATAATAAAAAAATCTCCTTCAAATTTGAAGGAGATTTTTTTATTATTTTAATAACATAGTATAGAGATATTTAAAAAACATCTTTGAGAGTTGGAGATGTTCATAAGGGTATATAATAAACGGGGTGATTATTTATGAGTAATAAGATTGGCAATCCATTTATTCCATATAAAACTGCTGATGCTGTAATAATAGATGGCAGAGCAAGTAGAGAAATAATAGATAATATAAAAAGGTTAGACATAGAAGTATATACTACGAAAAAATGCAATGAATTGTATGACGCTATATCATATCATCCAGATATAGTATTACATCCCATAAATAATAATACAATTATAGTAGCTCCCAATGTATATGAATTTTTTAAAGATATGTTCTTTAATAGAGATATAAATATTATAAAAGGAGAAAGTGTACTTAAAAGAAACTATCCAGACAATATAGCATATAATGTAGGAAGAATTGGTAACTATGCAATTCACAATATTAAGTATACAGATGAAAAACTAAAGTATTACTTAAAGAAAATAGGGGTTGAGTTTATACATGTGGAACAAGGTTATACAAAATGTGCCACTGCAATATTAGACAATAATGGAATAATAACATCGGATCCATCTATCTATGAAGCTGTCAAGGATAATAATATAGACGTATTATTTATCCAACATGGACATATTGATCTTCCAGGACTAAACTATGGTTTTATAGGAGGTAGTTGTGGAGCAATAAATAATACTGATATTGCATTTACAGGGACATTAGATGAACATCCAAATAAAACTGACATTGAAAATTTTATAACAAAAAGAGGAAAAAATGTAATATATTTAAGCAACCAAAAGATTATTGATTTGGGAACAATAATTCCATTGGTATACAATTAATACATATTGCTCTATAGAATATACTCAGAGAAGAAACATATAATACTAATACACAAGATGAAGCAATAATTTTAGAAATCAAAATTTTAATTGCAATCAAAGGAGAGGAGGCAGAAAAAAATTATGGCAATAATATCTATAAGCTTTAATGATAATCTAACACAAATAAATAATATTTTGAATGAAAGATTATGCTCTGTAGAGAGAGAGTACAATATAGGTAAAGAGATGAAAGAATACGGTAATATCCTTTTTTTAAAATATAATTTAAATGAAGATAAAAATCATAAATACAAAAATATTAATAATTTGTTTAAGCATTGTGTTGCTAATATATTGTCAGATATAATATTGGATTTATATCAAGAAAAAATGATAGAGAGTACAGTGGAGGAAAAATATTATTATTTAGATTCAGATGAAAAAAAGCAGATAATTGATAATGCATTGAAGATACTTAAAAATAAAAGTAATATATTTTATGAAGATATTGAATATAGAGTGTCTCAAAAATCTAGAATAATGAAAGTGCTATTAGAGTATTTGGAAAATAATGATGAAATAAATGTAGAGGGATTTGTAAATTTCAGATTGAAATTTTTGAAAAATTATGTATATAGTGCATTGGACAGTGCTATGGAGGAGTTTATAGCTGATAGAGAGTATAGGGAATTTATAAAAATTCTCCAGTACTTTGTTGAAATGCAAGAGCCTAAGTATTTTGTAGTAAATGTCTTTTTAAAAGAAGATGGTAAGTACCAGCTTTTTGATGAAAAGATGAAAAAAATAAATAGTGATGCGTTTGAAGAAATTACCCAAGATATAATCGAATATAATATGGATTATGATGATTTACTTATTAGCTCATTGATAACTATGGCCCCTGAGAAAATAGTAATGCATTGGGACAGTGAAAACAGTAAAAATAGTAATGTTATAAATATAATAAAGGGTATTTTTAAAGATAAGATATTAGAATGTAACGGCTGTCCCTATTGTAATGCAATAATTCATAAGAATCATAGAAAATAAAAATTCCAAAGTCTAATAGGCTTTGGAATTTTTAGAGCTATTATTCAATTTTCACTGACACAAAAATGTGTTATAATAGTACAGTTGATATAATAGTTGGAGGAGATAGAAATATGATTTTTAAGATAGCAATATTAGCAGCAATAGGTTCAATGATAGGATGGATAACAAATATAATAGCTATAAAACTTATTTTTAGGCCTCTTTATCCTGTTACAATACCTCTTTTCAATATTAGTTTCCAAGGGCTTATACCTAAACGAAAGAACGAGATAGCCAAAAGTATAGGAGAAGTAGTGGAAGAAGAACTCCTTTCAGTTAATGAAATATTGGACAAGATGATAGATGAAAGCGATATATCATATATTAAAAATAGTATAAAGACAAAAATAGGTTTAATAGTAAAAGATAAATTACCTCAATTTTTACCAGCTACAGTTAAAAATATGATTTTAAATTATATAGATGATATAGTGGAAACGGAAGGGGAGTCTATACTAAAACAGTTCATCGAAGATATGGTAGATAAAGCCAGTGAAAGGGTAAGTTTATCTAAAATGGTGGAGGATAAAATAAATTCCTATGATATGGAGAAGATAGAAGAAATAATAATAAATATTGCAAAAAAAGAATTAAAACATATAGAGATACTTGGTGCTATTTTAGGATTTGTAATAGGAATATTCCAAGGTATAATAATATTATTATTGGGATAGATTATATTATAAGTATAATATCCTTGACAATCTGACAAAATATTTCTATAATATAGAAAAAGTGAACTAAATAGAGGCTATGAAGGGAAAAGTAAATTAGAATAAGTCTTTAAGAGAGGGATTGCCATAGGCTGAAAGCTATCCTAAGATATGTCTGATTGAAAACTGGCCTGGAGCTATATCTGAAACTCTTTTTTTAGAGGTAAAGATTTTCGTTGATTACGTTATAATCTATTGAGTGGATATATAATTATCAAATAGGGTGGAACCGCGTGGAGTTAACTCTCGTCCCTAGACTTATAAGTCTAGAGATGAGAGTTTTTTATTTAGGAGAAAATAATTTATAAAGGGAGGATAAAAATGGCAGATATAATAATTACATTACCTGATGGATCAGAGAAAAAATATAATGATAGTGTTAAGGTATTAGATGTTGCTAAGGATATTAGTCAGGGTTTGGCTAGAGCAGTAGTAGGTGCAGAGGTAAATGGACAATTAGTAGGATTAGATTATGAAATTAAAGAAAATAGTAATTTAAAGTTGCTTAAGTTTGAAAATGAAGGGGGACAAGAGGTATTTAGACACACTAGTTCTCATATATTGGCACAAGCAGTGAAGAGGCTATTTCCAGATACAAAACTAGCCATAGGGCCTGCTATAGATAATGGATTTTACTATGACTTTGATACTGAACATAGATTTACGCCTGAGGACCTTGAAAAGATTGAAAAGGAAATGAAAAAGATAGTTAAAGAGGGTTACGATTTAGAAAGATTTGAATTGCCAAGAGATGAGGCTATAAACTTTTTGAAGGAAAAAGAAGAAGATTATAAAGTAGAATTGGTAAGGGATTTACCAGAAGATGCAATTATTTCTTTCTATAAGCAGGGAGATTTTGTGGATCTTTGTGCAGGGCCTCACCTGTTAAATACAAAGAAGGTTAAGGCTTTTAAATTAACAAGTATTGCAGGTGCGTACTGGAGAGGAAATGAAAATAATAAAATGCTTCAAAGGATATACGGTACATCCTTTGAGAAGAAAAAAGATTTGGATGCCTATCTAGATAGGCTAGAGGAAGCTAAAAAGAGAGACCATAGAAAATTAGGAAAAGAGTTAGATTTATTTACAATGCATGAAGAGGGACCAGGCTTTCCATTTTTCCATGCAAAGGGTATGGTTATAAGGAATTTATTAGAAGATCTATGGAGGAAGGAACATATTAGAAGGGGATATGGAGAGATAAAGACTCCTATAATATTGAATGAAGCATTATGGCATAGATCGGGACATTGGGACCATTATAAAGAAAATATGTATTTTACAAAAATAGATGAAGAGGACTATGCAATAAAGCCTATGAACTGTCCAGGATCTATACTTATATATAAGAGCAATATGTATAGCTATAGAGATTTCCCAATGAGATGGGGAGAATTGGGATTGGTGCATAGACATGAACTTTCAGGGGCCCTTCATGGACTAATGAGAGTTAGATCATTTACTCAAGATGATGCCCATCTTTATATGCTGCCTTCTCAAGTAAAGGATGAAATAAAGGGTATAATAGAATTTGCCGATTATCTATACAGTATATTTGGATTTAAATATAATATAGAATTGTCAACTAGACCTGAAGATTCTATGGGCAGTGATGAAGATTGGGAATCAGCAACAAATGCCCTTAGAGATGCATTGACAGAGATGGAATTGGATTATAAATTAAATGAGGGAGATGGAGCATTTTATGGTCCTAAAATAGATTTTCACTTAGAAGATGCCATAGGAAGGACCTGGCAATGTGGTACTATACAATTAGACTTTCAAATGCCACAAAGATTTGATTTAACATATGTTGCCAATGATGGAGAAAAGCATAGACCAGTAATGGTCCACAGAACTATATTTGGTAGTTTAGAGAGATTTATGGGGATATTAATTGAGCATTATGCAGGTAAATTTCCAACATGGTTAGCTCCAGTTCAAGCAATAATTCTACCTATATCGGATAAGTTTAATGATTATGCAGTTGAAATAAGGGATGCTCTAAAGGCCAAGGATATAAGGGTAGAGTTAGATGATAGATCTGAAAAGGTAGGATATAAAATAAGAGAAGCACAACTTCAAAAGATACCTTATATGCTTGTGGTTGGAGAAAAGGAAGCTGAATCTAAGACTGTATCTATTAGACATAGAGATAGTGGCGATAAGGGAACAATTGATATAAATAAATTTATAGAAGATATATTGGTTGAAATAAAGAATAAGAAATAGAAAATATAGAAGGAGACCTACAATTGTAGGTCTCTCCTATACCATCTTTCTACATTCATCGGCACATTGCCTACATATATTTGCGCATTTTTTACAATGATCATCTTTAAACATATCACATTCTTGAGCACATTTATCGCAAATAGAAGCACATAGGTTACATAAATCTTTGGAGAATTGACTATCCATTGACATATATGAAACTGCTTGTTGACAAATCAGTGCACACTCCATAAGAATACTAATACAATTTTTTCTTGCCTGAATATCAGGTTCATTTAAACACATTTTAAAACATTCAAAACATGCCTGAACACATTTTGTACAAGCATCTATACAGGACTGATTTTTATCTGTAATATTTGATACCATACCCATTTTTTATTACCTCCTTAAGATTCATTTCCTTTTTATTATTTCATATATAAATAGTTTTATTCTATTTTTACAATAATATTGGTATAAATATGGGATTTGAAAATAATATAATAGGACTTTAATATCAAAATATATTTAATTTATTATTAAGAAGATTTACAATCTTCTTATGTTATATAATGAATATATATTTAAAACCAAACAAAATTATTGGGGGAGTGAGCATCTATATGAGCAAAGTGCAATTTAATTTAAAAAACAGATTAGTTGTTATACTGGTATTAGTAGCACTTATACCTACACTATTATTAGCAGGCATAAATTATTATGACAAAAAAGAACTAATAAATAAAAGTATAATGGAACATAGTGAGAGTGTAAGTATATCTCTAGCCGAGAGGGTAGATAATTTTTTGAGTCAAAATGAAAAGTTATTAGAATATCTATCTAAAGATACAAGACTTGATTCTATGGATACATGGGATTTAAAAGAGATATTTGCTGCATTCAGAGAGCATTATCCATCATATGAGTTTATATATGCAGCAGATGTAGATGGAAATTTAATTGCAAGTACCAGTGATGTGCCTGTGGAAAATTATGATCAATATGATTATAGTGAAAGTCTATGGCATACAGATGTATTAGATGGAAAAAATCATATTTCTCAAACTACATACATATCTACGGTGACAAATAATCCTTGTTTAACTATATCTGTACCTATTATTAGGGATGGAAATTTGATTGGAGTTCTCGGGGGAGATATAAGTTTAGGAGAACTCCAAAAAATGATTTCAATTGCTAAAATAGGCGAAGAGGGATATGGATATATAGTAGACAAGTCAGGGACTTTTATAGCACATCCTAATTTTGCAGAAAAGGTTTTAAAGGGTGAAAGTGGTAAAGAAATTGAAGTTGTCAAAGATGTATTGAAGGGTATAGATGATACAAAGTTTTATGCAAATAAAGATGATATTGAAATGCTTAGCTCTACAAAGTTTATTGAAAAGTCTAATTGGGGTGTAATAGTACAACAACCTAAAAAACAGGCATTCGCAAAATTGGAAAGTATGATTTTTAAGACTATTATGTTGATATTGATAACTATTGTAATAGTATTAGTGATTGCATTATTGGTAGCAAAGAATATTACTAACCCTATTGTAAACCTGTCAAAGGTTATAGAGAGGCTGTCTCAATATGATTTACAATTTAGAGAAGACGACAAATCAATAAAATATTCAAATCGAAAAGATGAGATAGGAGTTATGACTAAATCATTAATAAATATGCAGAAGAATTTGATATCTTTGATTAAGGATGTTTCAAATACATCTCATCAGGTGGCTGCATCTTCACAGGAATTAACTGCTACCAGTCAGCAGGCATCAACGGCTGCAGAAGAAGTAGCTAAAACGGTTGAAGAAATAGCAGGGGGAGCCAATGAACAAGCAAAGAATACAGAAGAAGGCGTAATAAATATTAATGCCCTTGGACAGATAATAGAAGAAGATCAAAAACATATAAAGGATTTAAATGTCTCTACTGTGGAAGTGGATAAACTAAAAAATGAAGGCATGGAGATATTAAATACCCTTGTAAAGAATACCAATATTAACAATGAAGCATCAAAGGAAATATATGATATAATTATAAACACTAATGAAAGTGCAGAAAAAATAGAGAGTGCCAGTCAAATGATAATGAATATAGCAGAGCAGACCAATTTACTGGCTTTGAATGCAGCTATAGAGGCGGCAAGGGCTGGTGAAGCTGGTAAAGGATTTGTTGTTGTTGCAGAGGAAATTAGAAAATTGGCAGAACAATCCAATGAATTTACAGAGGAAATTGTAAATATTATTGAAGATTTAATAAACAAAACAAGGTATGCAGTAGAGTCTATAAGACAAGTAAATAAGACAACAAAAATTCAGGGTGAAAATGTAGAACAGACTAATGAAAAGTTCAAAGGTATTGACGATGCTATAGAGAAAATGAAAAAAATAATAAAAAATATTACTACATCTGGCAAAGAAATGGAGCTAAAGAAGGAGGAGATTATTGGGACTATAGAAAATCTTTCAGCTATATCAGAAGAAAATGCAGCAGGAACTGAGGAGGCATCTGCATCTGTGGAAGAGCAGACAGCATCTATGGAAGAGATAGCTAAATCCAGTGAGGAGTTGGCAAAAATAGCCCAAGATATGCAACAAGGTATTTCTAGATTCAAGTATTAGAAAGTTTTATGATTGATATTTTAATATGTGTGAATTTTTCAAACTCCATATTTTTATAAAAATAGGAAGGGAGAAAATATGAAAGAAAAACTTGAAGAAATTAAGAGTATTTGGGAAAAATTCATTAAAAAAGATGAAATATCTAAAGACATAAATCCAATTATATTACAATCATGGCTTAGATGTAGAGATTTAAATGTGGACTATAAAAAGGGAAGAGGACTAAATATAAGTGAAGTAGAGTTAAAAAGAATAAAAGAGGAAAATAAGGAACTTTTAGAGGTTGCATGGCCAATTATGAAAAATCTTCACAGCATTGTATTGGGGTCAGAATTTGTATTGGTTTTAACAGATAAGAATGGATATGTTTTAGAATCTATTGGCGAAGAAAATATCAGAAGAGAGGCCAATAAACTTAATTTTTTACCAGGATGTTTGTGGTCGGAAGAGGCTGTTGGTACAAATGCTATAGGGACTTGTTTAAAAGTAGATCAGCCTATTCAGGTAATAGGGGCAGAACACTATTGTCTTTATCATCACTATTGGACTTGT
This sequence comes from Clostridiisalibacter paucivorans DSM 22131, assembly GCF_000620125.1. Classification (NCBI taxonomy): domain Bacteria; kingdom Bacillati; phylum Bacillota; class Tissierellia; order Tissierellales; family Thermohalobacteraceae; genus Clostridiisalibacter; species Clostridiisalibacter paucivorans. The sequence continues at coordinate 47,809 of NZ_KK211077.1, forward strand.
TCGGCAGTGCCTATCCATGATGATAAGGGCAATATAATTGGTTGTTTAGATATGTCGGGGGATTCATATGGTGCCCACAAACATACCTTGGGTATTGTTGTGGCAGCAGCCTATTCCATAGAAAATCAGATTGCTCTATTGAGGTCCCATAAGCTTATTGATACAACTATAGAGTCTATTTCTGATGGTATGATAATTATAGACAAAAATTATAAAGTAAACAAAACTAATAACATCGCATCGGAGATTCTGGGACTGACGAGGGAAGAAATACACCATATGGATATTAGAAATGTTTTAAGGGATGTGGATTTTAAAAGAGAGATATTAAAACAGAAAAATTCCCAACGTTATATTGATTGTAATTTTAATATTAATAATAAAAGAATACCTTGTAGTGCAAATATCGCACCTATTGTTACTAAAAATGAATCAATTGGTGCAGCTATTGTATTTAGAGAAGTAAAATATCTGCATAATGCAGTAAATTCAGTAAGTGGAAATAAGGCAACTTATACCTTCGATGATATTATAACAGAAAATAAGAAGATGAAAAATGTTATTAAGTTAGCGAAAAAGATATCTAGAGCTAATTGTTGTGTGCTTATAGAGGGAGAAAGTGGCACAGGGAAAGAGCTATTTGCCCATTCTATACACAATCATAGCAATAAAAAAAATGGCCCATTTATAGCTATAAACTGTGCATCACTGCCTAGAGATTTGATGGAAAGTGAATTGTTTGGATATGAGAAAGGATCATTTACTGGAGCATCTAAAGAGGGGAAACCTGGCAAGTTTGAATTAGCTGATGGGGGTACTTTGTTTCTTGATGAGATTGGAGAACTGCCATTGGAATTGCAGGCAAAGCTTTTAAGGGTTCTTGATAATCTTAAGGTGACTAGGATAGGCGGAAAATATGAAAAAAAATTAGATGTGAGGGTAATTGCAGCTACTAATAGGAATCTATATGAAGAAGTAAGGAGAAAAAGTTTCAGAGAGGATCTATATTATAGATTAAATGTATTCAAGATAAAGATTCCTCCATTGAGAGAAAGGATAAATGATATTGAGGTATGTGTAAAATACTTTCTAAACAAACTAAGTGTTGCACAAAAATATGATAAAAAACCTAGTGAGGATTTTATAAAAAAACTTAAAAGTTACAAATGGAAAGGCAATGTCAGAGAATTACAAAACATCATTGAAAGGGCCTATTATTTAAGTGAAGGTCAAGTTATTACGGATGAATGTTTACCAGAAGATTTATTTTATGATTCTATATATAAAGATGGTTTATCTGATATTTCTTTGGAAACTGTGGAGAAAAGGACTATTATCCATGCATTGATAAAATCTAAAGGTCATGTCATAGAGGCAGGAAAATTATTGAATTTGAGTAAATCATCAATTTATAGAAAGATTAAAAAATATAATATTGATCTTAATGAGATAGTCTAAAGAAATATAATAAAATAAAAAAATTCCCAATAATGGGACTGGAAGATTCCCTATTTTGGGAATTTTTTTATTTTTGTGTATTTAATAATACATTGTATGTATAAGTGTTTATAAGGATTTGAGGTTATTTTTTTTAAAAATAATATGGTTGGTATGGTTATTGCTCTATATATAGCTGAGGTATTAATTGGGAGGTGACAATGGGAAAGGCAATATAAGACTTTTAATAAAGAAAAAATTATAAGGGGGTTTTATTTTGAACTTAGATAGTAATCAAATCATTAATATGTATGAAACTATGTTGAAGATTAGAAAATTTGAGACAAAGGCCATGATACTATTTGAAGAGGGAAATATACCAGGGTTTGTGCATCTATATTTGGGAGAGGAAGCCGTAGCTACAGGGGTATGTGCCAATTTAGATGAAAAAGATTACATTACTAGTACCCATAGGGGGCATGGTCATATTTTAGCAAAAGGTGGAGACCTTAAATATATGATGGCTGAACTATTTGGAAAAGAGACAGGATATTGTAAAGGAAAGGGCGGCTCTATGCATATTGCTGATGCTACTAAAGGAATTTTAGGTGCCAATGGTATAGTGGGTGCTGGACATAATATTTCTATTGGTGCTGGATTAAGTGCAAAGTATAGGGGAACAGACCAGGTATGTGTATGTTTCTTTGGTGATGGCTCTACAAATCAAGGGACATTTCATGAATCTATAAATCTGGCAAGCATATGGAAGCTACCAGTTGTATTTGTATGTGAAAACAATTTATATGGCATATCCATGAGTCAAGATAGACATCAAGCTATTCAGGATGTTGCAGATAGAGCAGTTGCATATAATATTCCAGGGGTTACTGTTGATGGTAATGATGTTTTTGCAGTATATGAGGCTACCAATGAAGCAATAAAAAGGGCTAGAGAGGGGCAAGGACCAACGCTTGTTGAGTGCAAAACATATAGACATAGGGGACATTTTGAAGGAGATCCTGGAGCATATAAACCTGAAGAAGAACAAAAAGAATGGCGTGACAAAGATCCAATACCTAGATTAGAAAAATTCATGGTGGAAAACGATATTATAACGAAAAAGAAAATAAAGGGTATTAATGAAAAAATAGATAAAGACATAGAGGAGGCCGTTAAATTTGCCCAAGATAGTCCAGAGCCTTCTTTAGAATCAGCTGTTGAAGATATATATACCGATATAGTAGAGGAGGTTAGAGTTAGATGAAAAAGATGACTTATGCTGAAGCCATTAGAGAAGGTATGCGAATAAAAATGAAAGAAAATTCTGACGTATTTTTATTTGGAGAAGATGTAGGTGCATTTGGAGGATGTTTTGGAGTTACAGCTGGACTCTTTGACGAATTTGGAGAAAAGAGAGTCAGAGATACTCCTATATCTGAGGGGGCTATAATAGGAACTGCTATAGGTGCTGCAGCTACAGGGTTGAGACCTATTGCTGAACTTATGTTTATCGACTTTTTAACGGTAGGAATGGATCAATTAGTGAATCAAGCGGCAAAGATGAGATATATGTTTGGTGGTAAGATAACGCTGCCTATGGTAGTAAGACTTCCAGCGGGGGCGGGAGTACAAGCCGCTGCTCAACACTCCCAATCCCTTGAAGCATGGATAACCCATGTGCCAGGATTGAAGGTAGTATATCCATCTACACCTCAAGATGCATTGGGCTTAATGTTAGGTGCTATAGAGGATGATAACCCTGTAATGTATATAGAGCACAAATTACTATATGGTATGGATGGAGAGGTAGATGAAAATATAAAACCAATTCCATTGGGGGTAGCAGATATTAAAAGGGAAGGTTCAGATGTAACTGTAATAGCAACAGGAAAAATGGTACATGAAGCATTGGCAGCAGCTGATGAACTTTCTAAGGAAGGAAAAGATATAGAGGTAATAGATTTAAGGACATTATATCCATTGGATAAGGATACAATATTTAAATCTGTTGAAAAGACTAATAGAGTTGTAATAGTAACAGAGGAGAATAAGAGGGGAGGATATGGTGGAGAAATTTCAGCATTAATATCTGAAGAATATTTTGATTATTTAGATGCTCCCATAGCAAGAATAGGATGTCTAGATACGCCAATACCTTTTTCGCCAAAACTTGAAAGTTATGTAATACCCAATGCTGAAGATATAAAAAGTGCTGTTAAAAGTCTAGGTTAAATAATAAAAAGGGGTGACAAAGAAGTTACCCCTTTAAAAGGCGGGGTTATATGATTACTATAGGAATTATTGCAAATCCCTCATCGGGTAAAGACATAAGAAGATTGGTATCCCATGCAACAGTAGTGGACAATAATGAAAAGGTGAATATTGTAGAGAGGATTATATTGGGTGCCCAAGGATGTGGGGTTGAAAAAGTATATATAATGCCTGATACTTTTCAAATAGGATACAGAGTAATTGACAAGCTATCTATTTCTAAGGAGCTTAATACAAATATAGAAGTTTTAGATATGAATATAAATGGAGAGACAAAGGATAGTGTTATAGCAGCAAAAGATATGGAAGATAAAAAGGTTGGGGCTTTAGTAGTTTTAGGTGGAGATGGAACAAATAGAGCAGTAGCAAAATCTGTAAAGCATGTGCCTATCATTAGTTTATCTACAGGAACCAATAATGTATATCCTGAGATGATAGAAGGTACTGTAGCAGGTATGGCAGCAGCAGTTGTGGCTTCTGGGAAATATTTATTGGAAGATATATCTAGAAAAGATAAGCAGATAGAAATATATAAAAACGGAGCATTTACAGATATAGCATTAGTAGATGCAGTTATTTCTAAAAAATTTGTAATAGGTTCACGGGCCATATGGGATATGGAAGATATAGTTAAGGTTATAGTTTCTAGGGCCCACCCAGCATCTATAGGATTCTCTTCCTTAGTAGGATGTAATGTAATTGTAAAGGAAAATGACGATTTTGGAGCTTGTATAGATTTAACTGAGGACAAATACAAAGTAATAGCACCTATTGCAGCAGGTATTTTAAAAGAGGTTAAATTAGGATCGGCTCAAAGGATTAAATTAAATGAAAAATATATAATAAAGCCTAAATATAATGGAATGATAGCATTGGATGGAGAACGAGAAATTCCATTTAAGGCAGATGATGCACTAGTTGTTAAGATTACTAGAAATGGGCCATATCATGTAGATATAAAGAAGACGTTGGAAATAGCCCAACGGGATGGTTTTTTTAATAAGTGATTTAAATAGTAAATCTTGAAATAGGGAGGGGAAAAAATGTCAAAAACTATTGTGATGCCTAAATTGGGTTTAACAATGAAGGAAGGAAAATTGACAAAATGGCATAAGAAAGAAGGAGATGAAGTAAAAGAAGGAGATATATTATTTGATGTTGAGACTAATAAATTGAGTAATGAAGTTGAGGTCAAGGAGTCAGGGATTTTAAGAAAAGTAATAATAGATGAAGGAGAAGTAGTACCATGTTTAGAACCTGTGGCTATTATAGCAGATAAAGATGAAGATATATCTGCTATTTTGGCAGAAATAGAGGGGAAAAAAGAAGGTCAAGATAAAGAAGAGAAAAGGGAAGTAGTTGAGGAAAAAACAGATAACAACAAAGAGATAAAAACAAAACGATTGATTGCTTCACCTGCAGCAAAACGAATTGCTAAAGAAAAGGGGATAGATATATCTGAGGTTGTGGGAACAGGTCCCAATGGACGAATAACTATTAAAGATGTGGAAAATTATGAAACTTTAAAGACTAAAGCACCGAAATCTACACCTATGGCGAGAAAGGTAGCTAAAGATTTTGGAATTGATTTAAATGATATAGATAAACAAGATAGGATCAACAAACAAGATGTATATGATCTTTATAGAGAACAAGAGTTAGTATCTTCTATAGAACCAAAGGAAAAGGCAGTGCCTATGAGTACAATGAGAAAAGTTATTGGAGATAGAATGTATGAAAGTTGGCAAACTTCTCCAGTGGTAAATTATAATATTAGAGTAGATATGACAAATTTAAAAAAATTGAAGAAAGAACTGAAAAATAAGGTGAAACTTACTTATACAGACTTTCTAATTAAAATAGTTTCGAAGACATTGTTAGAATTTCCTCTGTTAAATTGTTCCATAGATGGAGATGATATAATCACTAGAAATTATGTAAATATGGGTGTTGCAGTGGCAATTGAAGAAGGGTTAATTGTACCTGTTGTAAAATATGCTCATAGTAAAGGTTTGAAAGAGATTTCATATGAGGTAAGATCCCTTGCAGATAAGGCGAAGAATAATGAATTAACTAATAGTGATATTGACGGGGGGACATTTACTATTACCAATCTTGGTATGTTTGGCATAGAATCCTTTGCACCAATTATTAATCAACCAGAAGTGGGAATATTAGGTGTTAATGCCATTGTAGATACACCAATGGTTGAAAACAAAGAAATTGTAATAAAACCCCTTATGAATTTATCTCTAACAGCAGATCACAGAGCTGTGGATGGTGCTGTAGCGGCTAAATTTATGGCGAAACTTAAGGAGTATTTAGAAAATCCAGGGATGCTTTTATTATAGGGAGGAATTAATATGAAGATTGTAGTTTTAGGAGGCGGTCCTGGAGGATATGTATGTGCCATAAGGGCAGCCCAACTTGGAGCAAAAGTTACTTTAATTGAGAAAAAACATCTAGGAGGTACTTGCCTAAATGTAGGATGTATACCCACGAAGGTATTGCTTCATACGGCAGATATCTATAGAGAGATGAAGGAACATGGCCATAATTTTGGAATAGAAAGTGATAATTTGCAAGTAAATTGGTCAAAGGTACAGAGTAGAAAAGATACAGTTGTAAATAGACTGGTCAATGGAGTGAAAACTCTTTTAGATACCAATGCTATAACAGTAATAAATGGTGAAGGAAGATTTATAGATAAAAATAGAATAGAAGTAAAGGAAGAAAAGGGAAGTCGTAAAGTTATACAATTTGATAAAGCAGTTATAGCAACAGGTTCAAATACTATTAAGATACCGATTCCAGGAATAGATTTAAATGGAGTTATAACCAGTACAGAGGCCCTTTCTTTAAAGGAAGTACCTAAGAGCTTATGTATTATAGGTGGCGGAGTAATAGGTACGGAATTTGCTAGTATATATTCGAGACTTGGTTCTAAGGTTACCATTATAGAAAAATTACCTGAGATATTGATAAATATGGATAAAGATATAACGGAAGTTTTAAAGGGAAAATTATTGGAGGATGGAGTAGAAATATATACAGAAACTGAGTTAAAAGCCATTGATAAAGAAGGGAAAGATTTAAAAGTTTCTATAGTATCCAATGGAGATGCTGAAACTATTATCGCAGAAAAAGTACTTCTATCTGTGGGAAGGAAACCAATAATAGATGATATAGGTCTTGAAAATTTAGGAGTAAAAACAGATGGAAATAAGATAAATGTAGATCATAGGATGAAGACTAATATAGAAAATATATATGCCATAGGAGATTGTAATGGTGGTATATTACTTGCCCATGTTGCATCGGCAGAGGGGATTGTAGCAGCAGAAAATATCATGGGTAAACCTTCAAAAATAGATTTCAAAACGACACCTTCTTGCGTATATACTAAACCAGAAATTGCATCTGTGGGGTTAACGGAAAGTGTAGCTAAACAACAAGGCTATACAGTTAAAACTGGGGCATTTCCTCTATATGGAAATGGCAAATCAGTTATAATGGGAGACGAAAGTGGAATGGTTAAATTTGTTGTGGATTCATATACAGATGAGATATTGGGACTTCACATAATAGGTCCTAGAGCAACTGACTTGATTGTTGAAGGGGCATTGGCTTTAAGGCTGGAAGCTACTATAGATGAAATTATTACTACTATTCATGCCCATCCAACAGTAGGAGAGGCTTTACATGAAGCAGCCCATGCAGTGCATGGAAATGCTATTCATTTACCCAAAATATAAAACACACTAAATATACCCTATGTTTAAATAAACATAGGGTATATTTAGTGTTAGATAATAGATTTTATATGCTAAAATTTATCATTATCATTAATTTTATTTAATTTTAATTCAATTTCTTGTAAATGTAATTTTAAAATATCTATTTTATCTTCAATGTTATTAATATTCTTAGGTATTTCAAAGGCCACTTTATAAATTAGATAACAAACACCAAATAATATTAAAAAAGTCAATGTCATTTTAAATTTCTCCTTTTAATCTAAAATAATTTATATGATTATCAAAATCAGTTGATCCAGATTTAGCTTTAGTAATAGGAAAGTCTACTCTAAGAAATAGTTTATCCCTCTTTTTCATTAATTTACCTCAAATTTTAATAAGATATATTTTTACATTCTTAATCTTGTATTAGTTTATTCTTGGTATAACTTGATTATATAGTATATATTTTTTTATGTTAAGTATATTAAAAAATAAGTACTAAAAAAATGAAAAATATGAATATATTCTTATAAAAAATAGTATTAGTAATAAATAGACATATAAAAATAGAAAGGGGCATTTAGAGAATTAGGATAATTTTCATATAGAATAGAAAAGATAGAAAAAGGGATGGTATACTGTGCTGTATATTAGAAAAGTATCAATAAGAAGATTAATAAAGCTATTTTTAGCTAAATACAAATGGATATTCATATTTATTATATTTTTTATTTTTGCAATAATAATTTTTCCCATATCTCTTGTAATGCTAACAGCAGGGGGGGACTCAATAGAACGGGATGAACTAATCATACATAGTGCAGAAGAAGATATGATAGATGCAGCATTAAGATGTGAAGAAAAATTCGGTGGCTACTGGATAGAGTACCTTGTTTCATACTTGGTGTCCATAGATTTTCAAATCAATCAATTTAGTTCATCAGAAATGATAGATTCAGCAGAAATATATCAGAAATTAGGGAGAAAAGAGGTCTTGGGAAATACAAAATATAAGACATATAAGGATATGGAGAAATATTACTGTATGATATATGATGATTTAGCAGAAATAGTAGAATATGAAGAAGGTAAAAAAACAATAAAATATCATGGATACTATCCCATTCCAGAGGGATATGAATATACACACAATGACGATTTTGGAGCAGATAGAACTTTCGGAGGAGATAGACATCATAAGGGAAATGATATCATGACAAAAAGAGGTATTCCATTGGTAGCAGTTACATCGGGGATAGTAGAAAGGATAGGATGGGAAAAATTAGGAGGATGGAGAATAGGTATCAGAGATTCAAACAATAGATATTGGTACTATGCCCATATGGAAGAATATGAAAAGGGAATAGATAGGGGAGATAGAATAAAAGCAGGAGATATCATAGGATATGTGGGTGACAGTGGATATGGACCCGAGGGGACTACAGGGAAATTTGCTACCCACCTTCATATACAGATAGGAGTAGAGTTTCCAGGAGAAAAAGAAATAACATATATAAATCCCTATGGCATATTGAAATTTTTAGAAAATAACAAAGTAGTCGTGGAAGAGTAGAGAAAGTAATATAGGATATATGACATAGAAATTTTTAGATTGTCATTGCATACCTTTTATATTAATGAATAAGAATATTACTATATAAATCTATTAAAAAGAAGAGGTGGTGCTATGGGAACAAATAATAGATAATCCAATGGATTGGTATAGTTGGTCAGATGAAGCATTTCAAAAGGCCAAGTTAGAGGATAAACCTATATTTCTAAGTATAGGTTATAGTACATGCCATTGGTGTTTTTGTAATTTACGGTATAAAAAAATTATGATTGATGTATACTTAAATTAGATTTATTTAAACGGTAATAAAGTTTATCATTATTTTTTATAATATATTTAAAACCACATTTTTCAATTACTCTCTTAGATTGCACATTATTTGTAAAGTGGGAACATACAATAGAATCAATTTTTCCCTCAAAAAACCCATAAGAAATAACTTGCTTAATTGCTTCGGGCATTAATCCTTGTCCCCAATATTTTTGTGACAAAACAAAACCTATTTCTTTTGAATTCTTGTCTGTTCCTTCTGTAGGACTATGTAATTCAATCCATCCAATTGCTTTATTAGAGTTTTTTAATTCAATTGCCCATAATGAACTAGAAGAATCTATAACAAATTGGTTCAAAATATTCAAACTCTCATCTTTACTATTTTTCACATTAAAACCAGCTAGATTTGCAACTTTTTTGTTGGATGTAAACTCATGCAAATCATCTAAATCAGAAAATTTCCAAGGTCTCAAAATTAATCTATTACTCTTCAATATTTTCATCCCAAATTCCTCCTCAAATATACTAGTTACATAATACATAGTTTTTTATACGCTGTATTATATAGAATTTTACATATGAAATCAATTAACTATTGAAAATAATCGTATTATTTATAGAAAAAGCCCGAAAACCCCCTTGCTTGTCTTTGGGGATGAAAGGGCTTTAATTTAAGGTGGTTCGATGCCACCTTAAATTGATATTATGCTAACTTTTGATTTT
>NZ_KK211078.1:0-20457 GCF_000620125.1 Clostridiisalibacter paucivorans DSM 22131
TCCTAGAAAATGGAGAACAATTAGTAAAAGAGATATCCTAATCTTAGTCGCTAACTGCAACCTCGCACTATTAGCATTCATCTTTGAAAACTAACCTTGCTGTTGGTCTAATCAAAGAGATGCAGCATCTGTAGTATGCAGGTTATGACAACTAAGTCAGGAAGCATGCTTTTCTGGCAATAACCTTATGGTTTTGCAAGGAGGACAAGAATTATCCTTTGCTAACTATTCTTAATCTTATTTTAGCACTAGGATATCTCAATTAAAAATTGTAATAAAAATAAATAAAAAAAATATGCTTAGAACACTTATAAAAGTGTTTCTAAACATATTATACGAGGAGGTAGAATATGAAAAAGTTATTTAAAAGAATCGCATCTGTGGTATTGTTAAGTATAATGGTTGTATCTCTTATAGCATGTAGTAGTGACTCTGACGACACTAATGATTCAGGAGAATCCTCGTCATCGCTGCCTAAAGAGATTAATTTTGGTATTCTTCGGGTTCCCAATGATGAGACATTGGCAATAGCAGAGGGATTATTTGATAAATATTTTACAGAAAAAGGTATTAAATGCAATTTTATAGTTTTTGATTCCGGTGTGGATGCCAACAAAGCATTGGCATCAGGAAGTATTGATTTTGCCACTATGGGAAATACAAATTCCATTGTAGCCTTATCTAGAGATATTGATGTAGAAGTTGTTTGGATTCATGAGGTACTTGGAGAAATTGAGGGTTTAGCAGTTAAGAATGGCTTAGGTATTGATAAAGTACAAGACCTTTCAGGTAAAAAAATTGCGACACCTTTTGCATCTACATCTCACTATATCCTGTTAAATGTTCTCAAGGAAGCTGGTATTGATGATAAAGTACAACTTCTAGATATGAAGACAGCAGAGATTGTTGCGGCATGGGAAAGAGGAGATATTCAAGGAGCATATACTTGGCAACCATCTCTTGGAGAATTATTGAAAGATGGAGAAGTGATTGTCTCAAGCAAAGAAATGGCAGAAAAAGGATATATAACAGCTAATGTGGCGGTAGCAAGGAAGAAATTCACTAATAAATATCCTGACTTAGTGGCAGATTTCATATCTTGTTTAACAGAAGCAGCTGATATGTATAGACAAAATCCAGAAAAAGCTGCAGCTATTGTAGCCGAAGAGCTTGGAATTACACCAGAAGACGCTCTGTTACAGATGCAAGGATCTACTTGGCATACAAGGGAAGAATTATTGAGTGAAGACTATTTTGGAACAAGTGAAGCACCTGGTAATTTTGCAACTATTATGAAGGATACGTCAGATTTTTTACAAGAACAGGAATCTATTGAAAGTTCTCCATCACAGGAAGAGTTTAATAAGTATGTAAACCCATTATATATACAAAAGTCTTTGGAAAAAGCTCCTAAATAGTCAGATATTTAGCATGTATACCATATTAATTTTCTTTTAGTTGATGGATTAATAGTTTTAGAAAGGAGCTTAATAATGGTAAATGAAAGAGAACAAGAAATTTTAATGGAAATTCAAAATTTAAAATCGGTATATGGAACAAATGGAGATTCTATTTTAGCACTGGATAATATAAACTTAAAGATTAAACGTGGAGAATTTTTATGTGTTTTGGGACCATCTGGATGTGGAAAGAGTACATTACTCAAAACCCTTGCAGGATATATTAAACCTACAAGTGGAGTATGTCTTATGCAGGGGGAGCCTATAACAGGGCCTGATTGGCATAGGGGGGTTGTGTTTCAATCTCCAACTTTATATCCATGGATGAATGTAAAAGATAATGTGGAATTCGGTCCTAAGATGAGGGGTCTTCCTCCAAAGGAAATAGAAGAGATTAGAAACCATTTTTTAGAACAGGTTAAGCTAACTGGATTTAGTGAAAAGGCTACATTTGAGCTTTCGGGAGGCATGAAGCAGAGAGTAGCACTTGCAAGGGTTCTAGCCAATTATCCTCAAGTGATACTGATGGATGAACCTTTCGGTGCTTTAGATGCATTAACCAGAGTAAATATGCAGTCATTAATACGCTATATTTGGAGAGAAAATAATAGTACTATTCTTTTAATTACCCACGATATTGATGAAGCATTATTGCTGGCTACTAGGATTGTTATAATGTCAAAACGCCCTGGTAAGATATTAAAAGAATTCAATGTTGATTTCACCCATACAATATTTGAGGATGAATCTAAACATATAATCTATAATGAGGAATATTATAAAGTAAAGAATGAAATTCTAGATATTATTAATAGTCAGATCGAAGAATAACAATATAAAATATTAGAGGCGCTGGGATAGAAAAATCTTAGTGCTTTTATTATTCTAAATTTATCAACAATTAATATGTATTACCTACACATAAATGATAATGATAATCATTATTGACATCATTATTAAATATTTATATAATTAACATATAGATATTTATTTTATCATTGATGAGGAGTAGAAATTGATATGAATGATATAAGAAAAGAAGTATTTGTAAGCAAATTTTCAAAGGAAAAGAATATAGAGGGGAATAAAATGATATATAATATATTACCTGAATATGGTGAAGGTATGTTTATCATATATGAAATTATTCAGGGAATGTATTTATCTTTTAACAATCTTAACATCAAAAACAAAATTAGAAATAAAACAAATAGTAATTTTTCTAGTCCTGTTATAAAGATTGATTATTGTTTAGATGGCAGTTATATTAGTAATTGTCCCTGTAACAGAATATGTATTGTAAAAAAAGGAAATACTGCATACTATGTGGGGACTAAAAATTTTATAGATGTAGATTTTAAAGGAAAAAGGTATCAATCTATTAGTATTTTTTGCTATTTGGATGAGGTTACAAATGCCATTAAAAAAACCCTAGGCATATCAAAGAAAAAGATTGAATACTATTATAGAAATATTATGTGTAGAAAAAATTTTTTAATAGTAAAAACTGATCCAAATATTTTATATAAACTTAACCAAATATATAATGATATAAAAGATAATAATATTGAGTTAATTAAAATTAGGACTATTGAACTTTTTTTATTGGAGATAAATAATTATGAAGACTATAAAGGTAAACAAGAGAGATATTATCAGAAATCAACTATTAATAAAGTCCATCATATAAGAGATTTTATAGAAGAGAATATGCAAGAACATATGACTATAGATAATTTATCTAATAGGTTTAATATTAGCTCGACAAAATTAAAGCAGTGTTTTAAAGATATAAATGGTATGGGACCTTATGCATATCTCAAAAAATATCGTATGCAGACAGCTAGTGAGCTTCTTTCTGATAGTGATTATAATATTTTAGAAATTGCCAATATGATAGGGTATTCAAATCAGAGTAAATTTAGTGCTTCTTTTAAAAAAACTTTTGGGATAACTCCATTGAAATATAGAAAAATGCAATAAAAATAGTAATTGTAAAATATCTAATAAAAAAGGAAGACTTTTTTTATAAAAAAAGTCTTCCTTTTTTATTAGGTATAAAGTTGACTAATTGGAGTGTTTTTAAACTGATCAGAGCAGAAAAAAGTACTATTAAACTATAAAATTAATTATAAAAGATATACTTTAGAAATTTTAATATAAAGAATTAAAAGAGAAAGGGGCAATAGATATGATTTTGTATTGACGGTGGGAACACTTAATTTTGCAAGAAATAATTTGGATTTAATAACTAAAAAGATATATCATAGTTTAAATGAAAATGGAGTATTTGTGTCTATCTCTGATGGGGATTTTGGATGTTGATATATTGAGAAAATAAATTATGTATATTTATAGGAAGGTGAGAATATGGGGGAAATATCAAAGATTTTTGCTTATGCTAAAGATTACAAAAACAAAACATATCTATCAGTTTTTTTGGCCACAATAAGTGCTTTTATTGGGATTATACCTTATTATTTAGTGTATAAAATTATTATGGAATTTATAGGAGAGGGTACTGTTACAATTAGCTATGTGTTGGTTATGTCAGTGCTTATTTTAATAAGTATGCTTATGAAATCATTTTTATTTTTCGGAGCTATGGCTGCTTCTCATGAGGCTGCATATGATACCCTTATGGGAATGAGGAAAAAGCTTGCTGATAAGATGATAAAAATGCCTATGGGTGAAATTAATAAGAAAAGTTCGGGTAGTTATAAGAATATTTTTGTAGAATTGATAGAAGAAATGGAGCTGATATTGGCACATATGATACCAGAAGGTATATCTAATATAGTAGTTCCCATAGCAGTTCTAATATATTTATTTGTCCTTGATTGGAGAATGGCACTATTGTCATTGGGTACTATTCCAATTGGAATGATTGTATATAAATTTATGATGCGAGGAAGTGATGATAAACTTAAGCATTACTTTAAAGCATCTAATGATATGAATTCAAATATTGTTGAATACATAGGTGGTATGGAAGTGATTAAAATATTTAATCAGACTACTACTTCTTTCAAAAAATATACAGATTCAGTTAGAAATTACAAGAAATTTACTCTTGATTGGTACAAAGAATCATGGGTATATATGACTGCTTTTTTTACTATTGTACCTTGCACTATGTTGTTTGTAGTACCATTTGGTGCATTATTCTATGCGAAAGGGACTATTTCTTTAAGTGTGTATGTTTTGTGTATGCTATTATCTATGGGGTTAGGTGGTCCTTTAAGTAGAATAGCAGAGTTCACAGAATATATTGCCATGTTAACTCAGAAAAGTAAAATTATAGAGGATTTATTTGATAGTCAAGAGTTAGTAGAAACTGATGAAAATATACGCCCAAAAAACTATGATATATCTTTTAATAATGTCACCTTTGCATATGATAAGCAAGATGTATTAAATGATGTAAGTTTTAAAGCTAAAGAAGACACAGTAACAGCCCTTGTAGGGCCTTCTGGTTCTGGAAAATCTACACTAGCAAAGTTATTAATTAGATTTTGGGATATAGAGAAGGGTCAAATTAAAATAGGGGATGTGAATATAAAAGACATATCTTTTGAAAGGTTAATGGATGCTATAAGTTATGTATCACAAGATATTTATCTCTTCAATACCTCTATTATGGATAATATAAGAATGGGAAAACAGGGAGCTTCAAATGAAGAAGTGATACGAGTAGCTGAATTAGCCCAGTGTCATGATTTTATTATGGAACTTGAAAATGGATATGAAACCTTTGTGGGAGATACTGGGAATAAGCTTTCTGGAGGACAAAAGCAAAGGATATCAATTGCCAGGGCATTACTTAAAGATGCACCTATTATAATTCTCGATGAGGCAACTGCATTTACTGACCCTGAAAATGAAGATAAGATACAAGAAGCACTAAATAGTTTAATCGGTGGAAAGACCCTTATTGTAATAGCACATAGATTATCTACAATAGTAGATGCAAATAATATAATTTTAATAGATAACGGCAAAGTATCGGCTCAAGGAACCCATGAACAGTTACTTGAAAAATCAGAAATCTATGCTTCTATGTGGAAAGCACATACAGATACTATGGATTGGGACATTAAAGTAAAGGGGGCCGAAATATAATGATTGGGATTATTAAAAGAATATTAAATTTAGCAGATGAATTTGCAATTAAAATAAAAAAGGCTATGGTTTGCAGTTTTTTTGAAGGAATATTTAGAAATATGACTATTTTTTCTATCCTATATATTTTGTTTACTATAGTTAATGGTACTATTGGTACTAAAACTGTATTGATATCTGGGTGCATGATTTTAATAGGTTTGATTGGTCAATATACATTCAAATATTTAGTTTATATATTACAAAGTGCAACAGGCTATGAAATTTTTGAAAGAGAAAGAATAAAATTTGGAGATAGATTGAAAAGATTTCCCATGGGTTTTTTTAGTGATGGTAATATGGGAAATATTTCAGCAGTAATAACTTCAGATTTAACTTTTATTGAAATGTGGAGCATGGACTCTATATCTCGCATAGTAACTGGATATGTAAATATAACTATTGGCTGTATCTTTCTATTGATAGTGGATTATCGTTTGGCTTTAATATCAATAATAGTAACTGTTTTAGCAATGCTTGTATTGAAGAAAATTCAGTCTATAGGAAAGGAACAGTCTTATATAAAGCAAGAACAGCAATCAAGGTTGGTTTCTGCTGTCCTTGAGTATGTACAAGGGATATCAGTGATTAAAGCATTTAATATGTGTGGAGATAGATCGCAAGCCACTAAAAAGGCCTTTGAAAAAACCAGAGATAAAGCCATAAAAATGGAAAAAAAGTTTATGCCTCCAATGTTTGTATTTGAATCTATTTTTTCCATAGGAATTGCAATTACCATATTTTTATCTGCAAGTCTTACTTTATATGGAAGTCTTGATATGTCTATAATGCTTATGATGTTTATATTTATTTTTCAGTTATATCTACCATTAAAGGCCATGGGAGTATTAACTGCAAAAATTAGAATTATGGAGGCGGGACTTAATAGATATAAAGAATTGAAAGATGTAGAAATAATTGATGAAGATGGAGAAGATATTAAACTTTCTAAATTTGATATAAAATTTAGAAATGTAACCTTTGCATATGAGGATAAAGATGTATTAAAGGATATAAACTTTGTAGTTCCAGAGCATAGTATGACAGCCTTAGTTGGACCTTCTGGATGTGGAAAGACTACTATAGCCAATCTCATTGCTAGATTTTGGGATGTACAAAAAGGAGAAATATTAGTAGGTGGCGTTAATATAAAGAAGATGACTTGTGATAGTCTTATTAAAAATATTAGTATGGTATTCCAGAAAGTGTACCTATTTAATGATACGATTTTAAACAATATAAGATTTGGAAAGCCAGATGCAAGTTATGAAGAAATAGTAGAAGCTGCTAAGAAAGCAAGATGTCATGATTTTATAATGGAGCTTGAAAATGGATATGATACGGTAGTTGGTGAAGGAGGTTCCACATTATCTGGCGGTGAAAAACAGAGGATTTCTATTGCCAGGGCAATACTAAAAGATGCACCAATAATCCTTTTAGATGAAGCAACTGCAAGTGTTGACCCAGACAATGAAAAACATATACAAATGGCAATAAATGAACTTGTAAAGGATAAAACACTTGTTGTTATTGCTCATAGATTGTCTACTATAAAAAATGCCGATCAGATAGTTGTCATAGATGATGGAGAGATTATTCAAAAAGGTACTCATAATGAGCTTATTGAGCTACAGGGACAATACAAAGATTTTTGGCAAAGGAGAATAAAGGCGAGAAGCTGGAGGATTAGTAAGAAGGCATATGAATAAATCATATTCTTAATGGAGGGGAGGATGAAATAATGGATGAGAATAGAAAAGAATTATTAGAAATGAGTATGGGGAAGCTTTTTATTAAGCTGGCCATACCTGCTATGATTGGGATGATTGCTGTAGGTCTATATAATATGATAGATGCTATATTTGTAGGCCAGCTTGTGTCTGCCGAGGGGGTTGGTGCCATAGTTCTAGGATACAATATCATACTTTTAAATCTGGCTGTTTCTATGCTCCTTGCTATGGGAGCGATGTCGGTCCTATCAAGGGCTATAGGTGAGAATGATAAAGAGACAATAGATAAGCTATTTGGCAATGTATTGATAGGTGTTTCTGTACTTTCAATTTTATTGACTATTGTAGTTTATAATTTTGCAAATCCGATGCTTCAATTTATTGGAGCAGAAGGGGAAATATTAGATTTAGGTGTAAGATATTTAAAAATAATATCTTTAGGCTTCATTTTTTCAGGATTAGGACCTGCGTTAAATTTTCTAATTCGTGGTGAAGGTCAAATGAAAAGGGCTATGCAAATTATTACTCTGGGTATAATTATAAACATTATTTTAGATCCGATTCTTATTAGAGGATTTGATATGGGGATAGAAGGTGCAGCATTAGCAACGATTATTTCACAAGTTTTTGTCGTAATAGGGGATATTATGTATTTTCAATTGGGTAAAAGTGTAATTAAATTATCAAAAAATAGTTTTAAGATGTCTTTTGATATTATGCCCAAGATATTGAATGTTGGAATTTCAGGTCTGGTAATGCAAATTATGCCAGCAATTCAAATGTCTATAATGTTTAAAGTATTATCTTCTTATGGAGGGAATGACAGTGTTGTTATAATGAGTGCTTCATATAGGGTTATGATGTTTGCATTTATATCATTATGGGGTATTGCACAAGGAATACAACCTATAATAGGTGCAAACTATGGAGCAAATCAATTTCAACGAGTAAAGGAAGCATTTTTGACATATACTAAGATATCTACAGGTGTTGCAGGTGTATTATGGGTTAGTTTTATGGTGATACCTAAGACTATATTGAGTTGGTTTATAACAGATGCATCATTAGTTCAATTAGGTATAGGGAGATTCAGAGTTTTCTTAGGTATATTTATTTTGTATGGAATTATGTCTATATCTATTGTATTTTTTCAAGGGATTGGTAAAGGTAGTAAGGCTGCTATATTAGTTATGGGAAGACAAATACTATTTTTTATTCCAATCATATTATTTTTACCGAGACTTATAGGAGAAACAGGTGCGTGGATTGCCATGCCTCTTGGAGATTTACTCACCATTTTATTGAGTATTTTTCTTGTGATAAAAGAATTTGCAATTTTAAATAATAGAATCAAAGGATATAGAGATGATATATTAGTTAAATAAGGAATTTAAAAGACATAAATTTAGTTAATTTAAATATTCAAAAAATGCATACCTATATTATAGATAATTTTTTTTAGAATCTATTTTTGGTGGGCATTTTTTTATAATTTCTTGATAGCTTACGGTATTTTGTCGGTTGTAAGCCAGTAGATAATGCTTGTCTTGAGGGGACTTTAACAAATAAAAATGCAATTGACAATGAAGATAATAGCGTATATACTGTATATATATCATATACACAGTATATACGCTATTATAAATAGAGGAGAGAATATATGGATATTATTATTTCGAAGTCAAGTAAAGATCCTATATATGTACAGATAATAAATCAAATAAAGACTGAAATAATTAATGGAAATTTAAAGGAAAATGATATGCTTCCATCTATTAGAGGTCTTGCAAAGGAGTTACAAATAAGTGTAATTACCACTAAAAGAGCCTATGAGGAACTGGAAAGGGAAGGTATAGTTGACACAGTTTCTGGAAAGGGGACCTTTATTGCCAACCAAGATAAAGAATTATTAAAAGAAAAAAGAATGAAGGTAATAGAGAACAAGCTTATGGAAGTAGTGGAGGAAAGCAAAATTATAGGATTAAATTTAAATGAGCTTCAAGAAATACTCACAATATTGTTCAATGGGGAGGTAGAAAAGTGAATCATATTTTAGAAATTAAAAATGTTAATAAGTCATATGATAATTTTAGATTAAAGAATGTATCCTTTACTTTGGATAAAGGTTATATTATGGGATTTATAGGGCCAAATGGTGCAGGAAAGAGTACAACTATAAAGCTAATAATGAATCTGTTGAAGAGAGATAGTGGGGAAATAAAAGTTTTCGGATTAGATAATATAAAGGATGAAAGGGAGATTAAACAGAAAATAGGATTTATATATGATAAAAATCATTTTTATGATGAATTGACATTAAAGAATATGAAGAAGATTATTTCTAATTTCTACGATAATTGGAATGATAATCTATACCACAAATATATAAAAAGCTTTGATCTTAATGAGGAGAAGAGAATAAAAGAATTATCAAAGGGAATGCAAATGAAGTTTAGTTTGGCCCTAGCTTTATCCCATGATGCTCAATTAATTATAATGGATGAGCCTACTTCTGGCATAGACCCTATTTTTAGGAGCGAACTTCTTGATATACTGATGGATATTATTCAAGATGAGGATAAAGCAATATTTTTTTCCACCCATATAACTACTGATTTAGAGAAAATAGCAGACTATATTACATTGATAAATGATGGGAATTTATTATTTTCAAAATCTAAGGAAGAGGTATTGGACAATTATAGCATTGTTAAAGGAAGTAACGAGATTTTAACTGAAGAACTTAAGAAAAAATTTATAGGAATAAAAAATAATAAATTTGGTTTCGAGGCATTGACTTTGGAAGCAATTGGTATTAGAAAAGACTATGGAGAAAGACTAATGATTGAAAGACCTACTATTGATGATATTATGCTATATACTTATAGGGGGAATAAAAAAAATGTATAATTTATTGGTAAAGGATTTATATCTTATAAAGAAGCATCTGTGGATGCCCATATTTTATAGTTTTATTATATTTATTTTGTTTAGCACCCAAAATATCGAAAACCAAGCTGTAGTTTATTCTAAAGGTGTAGCTTATTCCATAGGAACAGTTATGATTGGGTATACAATGATAATGTATACAACTGCCTATGATGATAAAAATAATAGTGAAGTTATTTTAAATAGTCTTCCACTGTCAAGGATTACTATTGTATTATCTCGATATCTTTCAGTATTTATATTTGGGATAATAGGGATGTTGAGCATGGTTTTATCAGGTTTTATATTAAATAGCTTAAATATTTTAAACATTAGTACAGAAATGATGACAAAAAGCTTCATTGGAGGTGTAGTAGGATTAGGTGCTATAACGTTTTTGTATCTACCTATTTATTTTAAGTTTGGTTATATTAAGGCTAGGATGTTTAATATGGTATTTTTTATTATGATTTTTGCTGGTCCAATGATTATTAGAAAGTTTTTAGATAAATCAGAAAAGCCATTATGGATTAACAAATTAATAGGATATTTAGCTTCTCAACCAGATTATATAATAAGTTTATTTATTGTAGGTATTGCAATTATAATGGGAGTAATATCAATCATGTTTTCTATAAATATGTATAGAAAAAGAGAATTTTAACTTTTAAACTTAATGAAAATAAATCCCTATACAGTATAAAACTGGTGGGGATTTATTTTTGAGATAAAAACTATATTCTATTTAGGCAATTCTACTTTAAACATACATCCCTTAGAGGTAGGTATTAACGTGATATTTCCTTTATGGAGTTTGAATATCTTTCTACATATACTCATACCTAATCCATTTTTACCGTTGGGTCCTTTTCCAAAGGGTTTAAATATATAGTCACTGTTTTTAATATCTATTTTCTCACCATCATTGTAAAATAAAATATTAATATTGTTATTAGTAATTACAGATCGTATAATTATAGAATTCTTAGCATATCGTAATTGGTTTTCTATAATATTTTCAAATGCAACCTTTATTTGGTCTTTATCGCCTAAGATATTGAGGCTATTATGTATATCTAATTTTACATTCAAATTAGTATTAGAATCTTTAATGGCTTTAAAGTTCTTCATAACTGTATTTATTATAGTGACTAAATCTATTTTAGAAAAATTTAATTCATCTTGTTTTTCTTCAAGACTAGCAATAAGCAATAAATCTTGAACTTTACGTTTAATACGGCATGTTTGCTTAAGTACAGTATCAAGGGTAGAATTCAAATTGCCATTGGGATAGATATTTTCTTTAGCAGCTTGGGTGTAGCTAGATATAATCATTATTGGTGTTTTTAATTCATGGGATACATATCGAAGCATGGATTGCTGGATTTTATCCCTTTTAACAAGTTTTTTTCTCATACTGTCAAAGGAGTTGACAAGACTTAGTATATCTTCATCATTAGTATTGATATCTATGGCTTCATTCCAATCTTTATGTGCAATTTTATTGGCATAGACACTTATCTGGTTTATATCTGATGTCAGGCGTCTACAGATTAGTTTTATTATATAAATAGATATAATAAAGATAATCATTATAGAGATTAAAAAACATATTAATATTTTAGGAAAAATTTCTCTATATATATCTCTAATAACGGAATATTTGTATACTTTTTCTCCATTCTTATAATCAATATCAATCATATACATCAGATATTTATTAGCTATTTTTTCTCTGTATAATTTAGTTTCTACCAATTGCTTTTTTGCCTTTTCATAGATTTCATCAGCAATATCATTGGCATGTATTGCCTCTACTAAATCAATACTATGAGCAGTAACACCAAGTATCCACTCATCTTTTATATTCAAATCTTGATTAGAAACAGATGTATGCATTTCTATAACCTTATCTTCAAATATATTATCAAAATAATAATATGACCAAAAGTATATGATACCGATACTTAATATACACATCAAACTTATCAAGACTGAAAAGTAGACACATAATTTAAAATAAAGAGTTTTTTTATTTTGAAGTTTTATCATAGGTTACACCTGTATCCATAGCCATATATAGTTTCTATATTAAGTAATGGCATCTTTTTTCGAATTCTTTTAATATGACTATCCACTACTCTATCACTACCAAAATAATTATCTCCCCAGACATTATTTAAAATTTTATCCCTTGATAAGGCTATAAATTTGTTATTTATGAAATATAAGACTATATCATATTCGTGGGAAGTTAGATTTACAATCTCATTGTTATATGTTACCAATCTTCTTTTTAAATTTATAGAATAGGGGCCTGCCTTTACCGTATATTTATCTGGTTTATCAAATTCATAAAATCTTTCTAATAATTTTTTAGTTCTCAACACAAGCTCTTCTGGAAGAAAGGGTTTTGCTATATAATCATCGCATCCCATTTCTAGTCCTAAGACTTTATCAAGTCCATCACCTCTAGCTGAAATAATAATAACAGGAATACATTTATGTTTATGTTTAATTTCTTTTAGTAATTCAAATCCATTTCCATCAGGAAGCATTATATCTACAATCCATAAATCTATATTTTCATCTAATGCTTTTTTGGTATCTGTTAAATTCAAATAAGATGTAACATTGAAACCTTCTTTAGATAAATAAAGTTTTAAGATATTATTTAAATCCTTTTCATCTTCAATTAGACATATATTATACATGAAATCATCCCATTCTTATAATTTCAATATAGACTTTTGATTTTAAATTTATATAAATAAAAAACTACTAACTACTAGCAGTTTCATAGTTTTATTATGTAGTTAATTTATTTGAATGTCAATAGTTTGACTAAATTCAACATAATTTGACATAGTTCAGTCACTAAAAATCATATTTATGTCATACAAATTACATATTATTTTTTTAAAATTAAGTTTAAATGAGATATAGATGTTAAACAAGAAAATGTTTTCTTAAAAATC
The DNA here is from genome assembly GCF_000620125.1 of Clostridiisalibacter paucivorans DSM 22131. Lineage (NCBI taxonomy): Bacteria > Bacillati > Bacillota > Tissierellia > Tissierellales > Thermohalobacteraceae > Clostridiisalibacter > Clostridiisalibacter paucivorans. Next base: position 13,258 of record NZ_KK211078.1, read on the forward strand.
AGGGGGTGGATAATAGAAAGGCTCTATAAGTTTTAATATCTCAGAACATAAAAATATGATTAGGAGGAATGATCATGAAAAAGGTTAGTATTATAGGAGCTGGAAATGGTGGAGTGACAGCAGCATATCATTTAAGCAAAATAGGGAATTCAGTTTGTATATATGATTTACCTGAATTTGATACTCAAATAAAAGCTATAAATGAAAATGGTGGGATAAAGGCTTTAGCAGAGTTGCATGACTGTGAAATGTTATTTTCAGGATTTGAAAATATAACTAAAGCAACCACAGATATAAAAGAAGCGGTAGAGTTTTCAGATGTAATTATAATGATATGTCCATCCTTTGCACAAGAGACATTGTTTAGAAATATGCTTCCACATCTTAAAGATGGACAAACAATAGTACTTATGCCAGGAAATTATGGAGGACTAGTTTTAAATAAAATCAAGAATGATAGTTCCAGAGCTGATTTAGATATCACATTTGTAGACGCAATAAGTATACCATGGGCATGTAGGGCAGTTGAACCTGGTGAAATTACTATAATGGGTATCAAAGAATTTTTACCTATGAGTGTGTTTCCATATTCAAAATTAGAAGATGTGAAGACTAAATTAGATAATTTACTTCCATTAAAGTTGGAATTTTTACAAAATCCAATAATAGCAGGATTAGAAAATATAAATTTTGGAGGCCATCCATTATTAACTACATTAAATATGGGAATACTTGAAAATTTCAATGGAGAGTTTAACTACTATAGAGATTGTTGTAGTACAGCAACAGCTAATGCAGCAGCTAAGATGGATAAAGAAAGATTATCTGTAGGACATGCATTTGGCTTTAAATTAAGAACAGAATTAGAAGCTATGAATGCACTATACAATAGCGATTGCAAGACAGTATATGAATTTAATAGGGCATCAACTACTCATGCAAAAATAAACAGTGCCCCTGCCAGTTCAAAAAGTAGATACATAACAGAAGATGTAGCATATCTTTTAGTACCTTGTTATGAATTTGCTAAATTGGCAAGGCTTGAGGTTCCAATAGTAGAGTCATGTATTCATATTGCGTCAGCATATAATGATGAAAATTATTTTGAGACAGGAAGAACATTGGAGAAAATGGGTCTTAAAGATATGAGCATAAAAGAAATTGTGGAATATATATCTTGTTAATTAAGGGGGTCTAAATATGAATAGTAGAATTAAAGTCCCACATACACTGACCTTATTACTTGGTATTATTATTGTGATGTCGGTACTTACATGGATTGTTCCCAGTGGAGAATTCGATTATGCGAAGGATGCAAAGAAACCGACACCTATTGCAGGGACTTATAAACAGGTTGATAAGGTTATAGAATCAGATGGAGTTATAGTCCAGGATACTCGTCAAGGAATCAAAGGCATATTGACAGCTCCATTTAATGGGTCTGTAGCAGCAGTAGATGTTGTTATGTTTGTATTATTATTAGGAGGTTCTTTTGGCATTATAGGAAAAACAGGATCTATTGAGGCTGGAGTGTCTAAAGTAGTAAAAATGCTTGCAGGTAAAGAGTTGCTAGTCATACCAGTAGCAATGTTGTTATTTGCTCTTGGAGGAACAATTATGGGTATGGCTGAGGAGACTATTCCTTTTTATATGATATTTATACCGTTAATGATGTCTATGGGATACGACTCTTTAACAGGTGCGATGATAATATATTTAGGAGCTCAGACAGGAGTTACAGCATCAACATCTAATCCCTTTTCAGTAGGGATTGCCCAAGCTAGTGCTGGTATACCTATAAGTTCAGGGATAGAGTTTAGATGGATTCAGTTTTTTATTTATATTACAATATCTATATTATTTGTTATGTGGTATGCTAAAAGAGTTAAAAGTAATCCGAAATTATCTCCAATGTATGAAATAGACAAGAAAAATAAAGAGCATTTTTTAAATAGCGAAAGTGAGGCTATTATAGATTTTAAGTGGTACCATGGTATAATTCTTTTAGGATTCATATTTGGTATTGGATTTATGGCATATGGAGTAAAGGAATTGGGATGGTATATAGAAGAAATCTCTATGATTTTTTTATCTATTTCTTTATTTGCTGGAATAATAGGTATGATTGCTGGTATTATGACAGAAAAAGATATGGCTACGGCCTTTGTGGATGGGTGTAAAGATATATGTTTTGCTGCAATAGTAATTGGTATTGCAAGGGGAATTTTAGTAGTAGCCCAAGATGGTAAAATTATAGATACTATTTTGAATTCCCTTGCTAATACGTTAAACGGTCTTCCAAAGGTTGCATTTACAACACTTAATCTATTGGTGCAAACAGGAATAAATTTCTTGGTTCCATCTTCTTCAGCCCAAGCAGCTTTAACTATGCCGCTTATGGCTCCTCTTGGAGATCTTGTCAAAGTTGACAGACAAGTTATTGTAACTGCATATCAATATGGATGTGGATTAGGACACTTTATATTCCCAACACAGGGTGTATTGATGGCTGCATTGGGTATTTCTAAGATACCTTTTCAAAAGTGGCTTAAGGTAGTATTACCATTGGTATTAGTTTTATGGTTAGTAGCTGCTGTATTTTTATTTGTAGGATTAAAACTTTATCCCGTGGTTTAATATATTTCAGCAACAATCTGAACTATTTTTAATATGAATATTTATAAGTAAATCTATAAAAAAATATATATATGATTTAAGACCTCAAGATATCTTGAGGTCTTTTTATTGAGCCCATTGATTAAACAGTTGATGAAACCAAGAAATGTAAGGGATTAAACATTATGGGAGAGGGCATTAATAATAATAAATTTTTTAATGCGAAATAGTTTAAATTAAATAAATTTTGTTGTATACTTAGAAGTGCTAATTATAAATACAATTGTATTTATAATTAAAACAAAATAAAAGGGAGAAGGTGATAAATGTGGATTTTAAAAAATATTATGATGAAGTATATGATATAGCTAAGGATATTTATATGCATCCTGAGCTAGGATATAAAGAATACAGGACAAAAGATATAGTGGAGAAGTACATAAAGAAATATCTACATAATATTGACGTTCAAAGTTTTGCAAAGACAGGATTAAAATTTACTTTGCCGACAAAAGAAAAAAAACCTTTTAAAATGGCTTTTGTGGTAGAGTTGGATGCAGTTTATGCACCTACTCATTTTCATGCAGATAAGGATACTGGAGCAGCTCATAACTGTGGGCATTATTCACAAATAGGGATAGGGTTAGCCTTATTTAGAGCATTAATAGAGGAAAATATATATCAGAACTTTGATTTTTCTATTTCTTTTGTATTTGTTCCTGCAGAGGAGTTTTTAGATTTAGATTATAGAGAGCAATTGAGAAAAAATAATGAGATAGTATATTTTGGAGGAAAGCCAGAGGCGATGAGATTAGGTATCTTTGATGAATTTGACTTTGCTATGGCTACCCATGCTATGGGAGGAGATTTTAAAGAGAGGACTATAGAGATAAATTCAGATTTGGCAGGGTTTTTGTATAAAAAATATCACTTCACTGGTAAGGCTGCACATGCAGGATTTAGTCCTTTTACGGGGATTAATGCCTATAGTATATCTACATTATTCAATGTTGGAATTGGATTAATGCGTCAACAATTAGATGAGAAAGAAATGGTAAGACTAAACCCCATTATAATGGAGTCTGATATGGGTACAAATGTAATTCCAAATAGCATTACCATAGGGACAGATGTGAGAACTCAAACAGTGGAATATATGAAAGATATAGTGAAAAGAGTAGATGATGTAGCTAAAGGTAGTGCCATGAGTTTACAAGGACAAGTCAATATAGAAACACAGATGGGATATTTACCATTTCTTCAGAATAGATATCTATCATCATTTGTGATGGATACATTTAATTCATATGAAAAAATCCCCAGTATTAGAAATGAAAATCCAATAAGTGCAGCAGGAGACATAGGAGATCTTTCGTTTATGATGCCGTGTTTACAAGTAGGATACAGTGGATTTGCAGGTACTATCCATGGAGATGACTTTATTGAAAATGACCCTGAATTTATTTTTAGCATTTTTCCAGAATTCTTATTGGAAGTGTTAAAAAATATGGATGGAAAAATTGATAAAAATGAACTTTATCATAGGGATTATAGAGAATATGAAAAATTAATTAATGATATATTAAAATAGTTAGGGAAGGATGAAATGATGAAAGATTTTAAAGAACTAATATATATGGTTATATTTTCAGTAATTGTAGTTTTTGTAGCAGAGATGATAGGCTTTAGACTTATTTCTATAGGTAATGTACGTATTGGACTTTTGCCATTAGTATTTGCATTACTTATTACAATGTTTTTAGGTCTATCTTTTATGAGGAAAGGGCTGTTTAAAAAAGTATATTCTACTAAAAATGTAGATTTTGCAGGCAAATATTTGATTATTATTATGTTACCTTTGATGGCTAAATATGGAGCAGATGTTGCTCCAAAACTACGAGAGATTTTATCGATTGGATGGGTATTTTTGATTCAAGAATTAGGAAATTTAGGAACAGTTATATTGGGTCTTCCTCTTGCAATATTTTTGGGTCTTCGTCGTGAAGCCATAGGGTCTACTTTAGGACTGGGAAGAGAAGGAGAATTGGCATATATTTCAGAGAAATATACTTTAGACTCACCTGAAGGCCGTGGTATTTTGTCTATGTATATATTTGGAACACTATTTGGAGCACTGTTCTTTAGTATAGTGTCTCCCGTTTTCTTAAATATGGGAATAAGTCCAGAGGCGTTGGCCATAGCATCGGGTATGGGATCAGCAAGTATGATGACAGCTGCTTCATCTAGTCTTATAGCAGTAAGGCCAGATTTAGCAGATACAATACGGGCATTTGCGGCTGCTAGTCAGCTTTTAACAAGTTTTATAGGAACATTTACTATGGTATTTTTAGCAGTACCAATACAGAGATTTATGTACAAGAAGTTAGTGAAGGGAGATTAATTATATGCTAGGAAAACAAATGAATTATTATTTGAAGAATGCACTAATTTTATGCTTAAGTTTGAGTTTAATACTATTTACTCAAAGAGTGAAACTTATAAAAAATCCTGAAGGAACACCAATAACAAAGATGACTTTTATTGGACTTTTTTTATTAGGTATGTTTGCACTAATAGGTATTGTAATACAAAGAATAATGCAGCGGTCTCCAATTAAGTTTGTAAGGGATTTTCCAATATTAGGATGGGTGTCTATTACATCATTAATATTCTGTATGTTGTCACCATTTGTTGTTGAGGCAGTAAATGCAGTGGATTTTTTATCTATAACAACTCCAATATTAACTTATGCGGGATTATCTGTAGCAAATCGTCTAGGAGATTTAAAGGATGTCTCTTATAAAGTTGCAATTACAGGGATATTTGTATTTTTAGGGACTTATTTAGGTAGTGCATTACTTGCCCAAATAGGACTCCTTCTAACAGGTAAATAGTAATTATATATAAAAAAGTTCTCTTGAATAAATAATTTGAGAGAATTTTTTTAAAATAGTATATCTTAAATATGCTATATGATAATATAAAAAGAAAGGAAAGGAGGATTGATTGTATATTGAATAGGTTAGAAGATATATTAATATACAATAAAAAGTTTGTAGAAGATAAACAATATGAGGAATATAGTACAAGAAAAAATCCCATGAAAAAGTTAGTAATTTTATCTTGTATGGATACAAGGTTGACAGAATTATTACCAAAGGCTATGAATATTAAAAATGGTGATGCCAAAATAATAAAAAATGCAGGAGCTACAATAATGCATCCCTTTGGAAGTATTGTCAGAAGTATATTAGTAGCTATCTATGAATTCAATGCTGAAGATGTAATTGTTGTTGGACATCATGGATGTGGAATGAGCAATTTAGATAGTAATAGCATTATTAAAAAGATGACAGATAGAGGGATAGAAGAAAAAACTATTTCTATATTGAACAATTCTGGCATAGATATAGATAGTTGGCTACAGGGGTTTGAATCTGTAGAAAAGGCAATTATTGAAAGTGTAAATGCTATAAAAGATCACCCATTGACCCCAGAAGATGTGAATGTTCATGGACTTATTATGGATCCTGATACAGGAGCTATTGAGGTAGTAGTTAATGGATATAGAAAATAAATTTTAAGCACATTGGATAAATTCCAATGTGCTTAAAGCTATGAATTTTAAATATTCATCATAATTGGTACTTGGCCATTCATAGCTAAAACCAATCGTCTTTCAACTTCACACCAATTAATAAGTTTCCACCATTTATCAATGTACTCTTTTCTCTTGTTTTGGTAATCAAGATAATAGGCATGTTCCCATACATCACATACTAAGATGGGTATCCCACTCCATTGGGTTAGATTTTGATGTTTTTCACATTGTAAAATTTCTAAGTGCCTCCATGTTGGTTGCCATGTCAATATACCCCATCCTGAACCTTCCACTTTTTCAGTTGCATTTTTGAATTGTTCTTTGAAATTATTAAAGTTCCCAAAATATTGATTTATTTGTTGCATAGTTAAAGGATAAGGTTGACCTCCTGTACCTATTGGGGCCATAATAGTCCAATAGATACTGTGTAAAATATGTCCAGACCCATTGAATGCCAATTGGTTTTCCCAATATTTTATATACTCATAATTATTATTCTTTCGTACTTCTACTAGATTGAGTTCTGCTTTATTTAATCCTTCGACATATGATTTATGATGTTTATCATGATGAATCCTTAAGGTCTCCTGACCTATAACTGGTTCCAATGCATCATATGGATATGGTAATGGTGGTAGCTTATGTTGTCCTGGGGGTATCATCATATATTGCATAATTTTAAAGACCTCCTGATTAGATATTTAATAAAATACTATATAATATTTTATTCAAGTATTATAGCTTAGTGTGAAAATAATAATTATGGAAAAAATAAAGGATCTAGCATATATGCTAAATCCTTTAATAAGATATTTTTTTGAATTCTATAGTTTTTTGGAGAAAATGGCAAGTGCTACAATAATTACTAACCCAAAGATCATTACACCGGTTTGTTCTATGGATATTATACCCATAAATGCAACGATAGCAATAGCTATAGGGATAATATATTTAACTAGATTATACCATATCTCAAATAGTCC
>NZ_KK211078.1:22227-48080 GCF_000620125.1 Clostridiisalibacter paucivorans DSM 22131
ATATTTCCAAGACCTACTGCTGAACCGGCGGCTGCCATGATGAACCCAATACGAGACCCCCAGTTTTCACGCTGATTGTTTTTACTTTCTTGCATCGATTAATCCCTCCTTTAAGAATTTGAATTTTAGAAATAAATGTAAGGTAGTACTTTATTATATTACCACGATTTTTTCTAAATGTCCAGATAATTGGGAAAAATCTTAAAATTAACAAAGTTCAAAAGATTCAGATAATATTTTCATAAAATGTCAAAAAGTGTCGTATTGCAATATATATATAATACATGATATAATTGAGATTAGTCAATAAAATCTAATGTGAAGTAAACACTTGGAGTAACTTGGATTGCGAGGGTTAGTATGTACCGTATTGAGGCAGACTAATGTAAGTTTTCCATAAAAGAAGGGAAAGGGTGTTGAAAAACATAAATTAAGAACTGGGTGCTGTGCAGGCCAAATAAGGTATGCACTATACTATCATTGATGGTATAAAGTGAGGCAATTTGTCGAAACTTAGACACTCTAACTCTTTAATATTGAAGAGTTAGAGTGTCTTTTTTGGTTATACGCCTCCATGAAAAAGTAAAAATATGTAATAAATACATAAAATAGTTATTACTATATTATAAATTTATGGAAGGAGTGGTTCTAAATATATGGATAAAAAACTACGAACAACGATGGAAGAAAAATTGTTTAGTAGAAATTTTAACAAATTTGGATTGGATATGAATCCTGTGGTATCTATGGGAGCGGGATTTATTATTTTTATATTTTCTCTATTTGCATTTCTGGATTTAGATAGGGCTAGTGCTGTATTTAGTGCATTAAATATAGCGATTGTTTCCAATTGGGATTGGTTATTTATCCTAAGTAGTAATTTGTTTATTATTGTTAGTGTAGTGATGGCGTTTTCAAAGCTAGGAAATGTAAGGATTGGTGGGGTTAATGCTCGCCCATCATTTGGTAATTTTGCATGGTATTCCATGTTAATTTCTGCTGGTATGGGTATAGGGCTAATGTTTTGGGCAGTAGGGGAGCCTCTATATCATGAAATGCAAAGTCCACCAATATTCGAAAATGGTCATTCTGCAGCTCAAGCTATGGCAACTACTTTTTTTCATTGGGGATTACATCCATGGGGTATATATGCATTGATTGCATTAGCTTTATCATTTTTTGCATATAATAAAAAATTACCTTTATCTCTCAGGTCTGTATTTTATCCATTATTAAAGGATAGAATTTTTGGGATATGGGGAGATATGATTGATATTTTAGCAGTAGTAGCCTGTCTTTTTGGATTGGCCACTTCGTTGGGATTAGGTGTACAACAAATTAATAGTGGATTAAATTATTTATTTGGGATACAAATAAGTGTAACAACTCAAGTAGTATTAATTTGTATAATTACAGCTATGGCCACTATTAGTGTTGTTTCGGGTCTTGATAAAGGGGTAAAAATACTTTCTGAGTTAAATATTAGGATGGCATTTATATTTATGGTGATAGTGCTAATCCTTGGACCCACTAGTTATATTATTAAGCTATTTAGTAATTCTTTAGGAGTTTATTTAAATAATTTTATTCAATCGGCATTTTATGTAGGAGATAGTGGGGGTGCATGGCAAGGAAAATGGTCTGTATTTTATTTGGCATGGTGGATTTCCTGGTCACCATTTGTGGGTATGTTTATTGCTAGAATTTCCAAAGGGCGTACTATTAGAGAGTTCGTATTGGCAGTAATGCTTGTTCCTTCATTATTGTCCTTTCTTTGGCTAACTACATTTGGAGGAACAGCTATACAAATAAATGCTATGCAAAATGGTGCATTGTTTGAAACAGTGGGAAGTAATTTGCCAGTGGCATTATTTGAAATGTTACAGTATTTACAATCACCAATATTTGAAGGAATTCTACGAACCCTATTATCAATATTGGGAACTTTGTTGGTTATATCTTTCTTTGTAACATCTAGTGATTCAGGTTCTTTAGTTGTTGATAATATTACATCAGGAGGAAAATTAAATTCTCCAGTTCCACAACGTGTATTTTGGGCTTGTATGGAAGGACTAATTGCTATAATACTCCTTTTGATTGGGGGCGAAGCAGCCCTTAAGGCACTTAGAACTGCAGTAATTGGGACTGGTCTTCCATTTGCTATTATTTTGACACTTATGAGTATTATGCTTATAGATAGTGTTCGACGTGCTCATAAAAAGCAGAAATTTATACGTGAGATGGATCGATTTGAAGCACTTATGGATGAATATGAAGAAAATGAAGAAGATATGGATGGACCAGCTGCATAATCTAAATAAAATCAATACTCCTTTCTGATGACAATTGTTAGTTAGATTGAAATCAGGAAGGAGCTTTTTATATGTAGATAGAGGATTTTCCAGTATAACATCAAAATTATAATGTAACACAATATTATATTAGGAGTGATTTTATGATCGAGAGAATTCATGGAATGTATTTTAGTCCTACAGATACGACAAAGACAGTAGTATGTGAAATAGTAAATGAAATTTATGAAGGTATGGATGGGGAAATAATTATAAATAATATTGACTTTACATTACCTGAAACTAGAAAGAAGCCACTAAACTTTGGACAAAAAGATATGGTAGTAATAGGAGTACCAGTATACGCTGGGAGAGTTCCCAATATATTGTTGAAATATCTAAATAATATGGTAGGGAGTAATACATTGTCAGTCCCCATAGTTCTTTATGGAAATAGGAATTATGATGATGCACTAATAGAACTAAAGGATATTCTTAACTCAAGAGGATTTAAAACAATAGCAGGGGGTGCATTTATAGGAGAACATTCCTTTTCTAAGACACTTGCCAAGAATAGACCTGATGATAAAGATATGTCTATAGTGAGGGATTTTGCTAATAAAATCCACAATAAAATAAAAATGGGAAAAGATGAAATTCAAATGATAGATGTAAAGGGCAATAGGCCCTATAGGAAATATTATATGCCTAAAGATAAAGGGGACAATGCTGTTGATATTAGAAAAGTTAAGCCAAAGACTAATAGTAACTGCATAGACTGTAAATTATGTGCCAAGCTATGTCCTATGGGTTCTATTAATTATAAAGATGTATCTAAATTAGATGGTATATGTATAAAATGTGGAGCATGTATTAAAAAATGTCCAGCTAATGCAAAGTATTTTGATGACAGAGATTATCTGAGGCATAAATACGAACTAGAAGTTGAATTTTCTAATAGAAGAGAACCAGAGTTATTTTTATAATGAACTATTGTCTCAGGATTTTAATATAATAAAATAATGGGTTATTATTTGTTAATAAGGAAGTGTTAATATGAAAACCTTAAATCCTGAGAAACTCAATGTAGAATTTAAGAAGGGTGTCGATGAGACTGGACCAATTATTCCTAGAAGATATACTCTAACACATTCAGATACTACTGGAGAACTTTTTTTGACAATAGGTCTATATTATGCTTATGAAAATATAAACCCTTTAAGAGATGAAGTGTTGGCAGAATGGAGAATTTTAAATGATAAGTATGTCATGATTGTACATTGTTATGTTTCTGGACCAATAGGAAAAGATAGGGCAAAAAAGAGATATGAAATATTTAATAGAGAACTACCGTTGGCATTGGAAGCTATTAGATATGGAGACAGGATATTTTTTGAAACACACAAATTTTTGGACAAATCCCCAATATGGGTCTATTTTAGATCCTATTATCCTGAATATAATAGCATCGAATATTGGGGAAAACCAAAAATGTATAAATAATATTATATAAAAAATATATAGACCATTATGGTCTATATATTTTTTATTCAGCGAATATGTCTATTTTTTTAAAGTTAACTGTATCAAAAAGTCCTCTATTAGTTAATCTAAGCTCTGGAAGAACAGCTAAAGATATAAGTGCCATAGTCATAAAGGGGGATACAAGTTCACAACCCAGTTTTTTCCAAGCGCTATCTAGTTTGGCGACAGATTGTGAAACAGTTTCAGCATCTTCCTCTGATATCAATCCTGCTATGGGAAGAGGGTTAAGTGCTATAATTTCACCATTTTTAACTGCAACCATACCACCACCTACTTCGGCTAATGTATTACCAGCTAAAGCCATGTCTTCATCATTTGTTCCAACGATTAATAAATTGTGGCTATCATGAGCAACGGTAGAAGCTACAGCCCCATCTTTTAATCCAAACCCTGTAACAAATCCTTTACCCATGGTACCAGTAGCATTATGGCGTTCAATTACTGCTGCCTTTATAATGTCCTTTGATAAGTCATTTTTAACAACTCCATTTATAATAGGAAGACTATTTTTCCTGGCATAAGTGCCTACTTTAGCCTCTATGATCTCCATGATATTAAGCAAAGCGTGATCTTTTTTAGTGCTGGGAGCTAGGATTTCAAAATCACTTGCATCTAATGTTCTACCTATATTCATTGTATTTTTAGCAAAATCAGGATAATTTGATTTTGATATATGTATACACATTTTATTTTTTTCTGCGATTAGTTCCCCATTAATTAATACTTTATCTACTTGGACTTTTGTCAAGTCTTTGATTAATAATATATCTGCCCATTTACCTGGAGAAATGCTACCTAGGTCACGATTCATATTGAAGCAGTCGGCAACATTAATGGTTACCATTTGAATAGCTGTAATAGGATTAACGCCTTCTTCTATGGCCCGTTTAACGATATGGTCCATATGACCTTTGGTAATCAAAGTATCAGGATGGGTGTCATCACTAACTAAAGTTGCAAATCTTGTATCAATATTATTTTCAGTTATACTACGAACAGTTTCTTTTACATCATGCCATGCAGAACCTTCACGAAGCTGGACATACATACCTAGACGCATTTTGGCGATAGCATCTTCCTTTCTTACTGATTCATGACAACAACGAACTCCTGATGCTATATATGCATTTAGCCCCATACCTGTTTCAGGCATAGAGTAGTGTCCAGTAATTGTTTTATTGGATTCAAGAGTAGCTATAAGTTCTTTATGCATTTCATCATCACCTGACAATACACCTGGGAAATTCATCATTTCTCCAAGACCTGCCACTGTATCCCATTTCATTGATTCCTCAATATCCTTAGCACTTATAAAGGCACCTGTATCTTCAAATCCAGGGGTTGCAGGGACGCATGAAGGCATAGCAGTATATACTCTAAGGGGTACGTCTTTACCATCTTCTATCATTAACTTAACGCCTTGTACTCCCAATACATTTCCTATTTCATGGGGATCCATATATATAGTAGTAGTTCCATGGGGAATAACTGCCTTAGCATATTCTTTTACGGAAAGCATACTACTTTCAACATGTATATGACCATCCATAAATCCTGGTGATATATAAAGTCCAGTGGCATCAATAATTTTAGTGTTTTCACCAATAGTATGGTCTGCATTACCAACTAATGCAATCCTACCATGGGTAATGGCTACATCTATATTTTCTAGTATCTCTCCAGTATTTACATTAATTAAATTGCCATTTTTGATTACTAATTCTGCCTTATCTATACCTTGGGCGACCATAACTAGTTCCTTTGTGACTTCACTTAATTTATATCTTTTATTCATTTTGTATTCCTCCTATTTTGTGATTGATATAAAATCACTCTTAATTAAAGGAGATAAACTAACTTTAGTCGAATAATTTACGGTTATTCGGTAGAAACTCCTAAGCCATATCCTTAGAATTATAAGAGTGTGATTTTAATATTATCATTTTAAATAAGTGTTTTCAATATATAGAAGTGATAAAAAAATATATGACTAATATAGTAAAAGATTTATAAAAAAATAACAAAAAAGTATTGACAAATAAATTATATATAGTACAATATTAATTGTAATAATTACAAATGAGTAATAGTTACAACAATTATAAATGAAAATTATAGGAGGTTTTTTCTAATGAAAAAGTATATTTGTAAGGTATGTGGATATGTACACGAAGGAGAAGAAGCACCAGAAGTCTGTCCTCAATGTAAAGCCCCAAAAGATAAATTTATACTTCAAGGAGAAGAAGGATTAACATGGGCAGATGAGCATTTTGTAGGAATAGCAAAAGATGTTGATCCAGAAATTATAGAAGGACTTAGACAAAACTTCATGGGAGAATGTACAGAAGTGGGAATGTACTTAGCTATGAGTCGTCAAGCAGATAGAGAAGGATTGCCAGAAGTTGCAGAAGCCTATAAAAGAATAGCATGGGAAGAAGCAGAACATGCTGCTAAATTTGCAGAATTATTAGGGGAAGTAGTTACTGATAGTACTGAGAAAAATCTTCAAATGAGAGTAGATGCAGAACATGGAGCATGTATGGGTAAAAAAGAGCTAGCTACAAAGGCTAAAGAATTAAATCTTGATGCAATCCATGATACAGTACATGAGATGTGTAAGGACGAAGCTAGACATGGATGTGCCTTCCAAGGATTGCTTAAGAGATACTTTAATAAATAAACTGAATGCTAATAAAAAAGACTTCACTTAGTCGACTAAGTGAAGTCTTTTTTATTAGCATTTTTTGGGCTATTAGTTATTAATATCTTAAAAGTTGAAGATGGATATCTATATAAATCGTTAAAAGTATTAGTACTTTATTATCTTGACTATACATATTATTGAATATGGACAACTACTAAAGTTTAATATTCTATATAGATTACAGGGGGAGAAATATTATGAAAAAATTGATTATTGTTATTGTAATAATATTACTAATTAATACAATATCTTGGGCAGTTAGTGGACAGAGGATTGTAGCAGAAGTTATAGAAAGAGAAAAGATAGAAGGTATTATGGAAAAAGAAATTTTAAAAGTTAAAATACTTGAAGGAAAATATAAGGAACATATCATAACTATAGATAGAGAGAGGATACAGTACTCTCCATATGACTTTCCATTAAATATAGGAGATAAGATATTAATGGATTTATTTATTGATGATAAAGGAACCTTGACTGGTAATTTTATAAATATCTGGAGAATTGACAAAATAAAAAATCTAGCTCTGATTTTTATAGTTATGATGATATTATTTGGGGGATTAAAAGGCATATTATCATTAACTTCATTACTTTTTTCTGGATATGTTATTATAACTTTTATGATTCCAACAATCCTCAAGGGATATAATATAATATTCATTTCCATAATATCTTCAATAATAATAATAATAACTAGCTTCATACTTATATCGGGACTTACTATGAAAAGTATAGTTTCTATAGTGGGAACTGTAGGAGGGACTATAATAGCTGGATCTTTTGCGTATGTATATTCCCAGTTAGCAGTGATTACAGGGTTGGCAGATGAAAATGTAATGTTTTTGGTTACTAATATAGGAGCAGAGATAGATTTTAGCAGTCTTTATATGAGTTCCATACTTATTGGTACTATAGGGGTTGTTATGGATGTAAGTATGTCCATAACTTCATCAATGTTTGAGATAAAAAAGCAATCCCCTAGAATGAAAAATAGAGACTTAATTTTGTCAGGTTTGAAAATAGGAAAAGATATTATGTCTACAATGGTAAATACTATAATCCTTGCATATGCTGGCAGTTCAATGCCTTTGCTTATTATTAATTTTTTATCTAGTAATCAATTTATATATACTATTAATAATGAGGTATTAGCAATGGAGATAATAAGGTCTCTATGTAGTAGTATAGGGTTAGTTATGACCATACCTTTGACTGTATTTATAGCGGCATATGCGGTTAAAGATAAGAGATATATATAATAGTTAGTAGTTGATAGTTAGTAGTTTGGGTTTTCTGGTTATTACATGAACTATTAACTATTTTTATTAGACTGTACAAATGGAGATACAGTCATTAATGACTGTATCTCCATTTATTTAATAAATAAATATTGGCTAAGTTAATTATTAGTAGCAATAACAGAATAAAACTACTAAAAGTAAAAAGAAAAATAACAATTCACTATTCATACCACATCCACATTGAGCATCTGCCATGATAATCCCTCCTATTTTTTTATTCGGAAAGGTGGTTTAGCATCTATTGAAACCGCCGTAGCAATTGCAGAATATAATGACTAACAATAGAAAGAAAAATAACAATTCACTACCGCAATCGTCCCCACCAAATAAACCTCCTAAAAAATTACCATCTGCCATGATAAAGCCTCCTTTATATTAATATTTTATTTGTTTGTATAGTATAGACTATTCAATAGGTAAAGATTTTGATACAAAACAAAAAAATAATTTATACAATATGTAATTTAAACCATTTTAAAGCATAATAATTATATTTTGACAATAGATTAAAAAACATATATAATGCTATATGGCAGATAGATTGTTAATAAATACTCAATATTTTAACAACAATTAAAATAATATGAAGGAGGAATTAGTCATGAAAAGGTTTCTGTCATTGATTATGGTATTAGTTTTAATTGTTTCTGTAACAGGATGTGGTCAAGATAGTCAGACATCAAGTGATGAGGGAAGTGTAGAAAAATTAGAGGAAAATTATGATGTAGTAGTAATAGGTGGAGGCGGTGCAGGTCTTACAGCTGCCATAACAGCGAAAGAACAAGGGGCTAATGTAGTATTATTAGAGAAGATGTCTTTTGTTGGAGGAAATACTTTAATTTCTGGTGGCGAAATGGCCGCAGCTAATAATTGGGTTCAAAAAGATTTGGAAATAGAAGATAGTACAGATATACATTATGAAGACACCTTAAAAGGTGGAGATAATGAAGGTGATGAAGAAATTGTAAGGACTTTAGTAGATAATGCACTATCTACTGCCGAATGGTTAAGAGATGATGTTAAAGTTGAATTTGAAAAAGACCATTTATATCAGTTTGGAGGACATTCTGTTAAGCGTTCTTTGATACCTAAAGGAGCTACAGGAAATGAACTTATAACAAAGCTTAAAGCTAAGGCAAAAGAGTTAGAAGTACCTATAAAATTGGAGACAAAAGCAACAGATTTAATAACTGATGATAAGGGCAAGGTTGTAGGGGTTAAAGCAGAAAACAAAGATAAACAAGAGTTAACTTTCAATGCAAATAAAGGTGTTGTTATAGCAACAGGAGGTTTTGGCGCAAGTGTAGAAATGCGTAAGAAATATAATCAAGAGTATGGAGATAATTATTTAACAACTAATAACGTAGGTGCAACTGGTGACGGCATTAGAATGGCTGAAAAAGTAGGGGCAGAGCTTATACAAATGGATTATATCCAGACATATCCTGTATGCAATCCTAAAACAGGAGCTATTTCATATGTAGCTGATACAAGGTTTGATGGAGCAGTATTGATAAATAAAGAAGGAAAAAGATTTGTTGAAGAATTAGATAGAAGGGATGTTATATCAGAGGCTATCATATCTCAATCAGATCAATTTGGATACTTAATTTGGGATTCAAAAATAGCAGAAAATAGTAAGATGGATAAACATCAAAATGAATATGAGAAATTAGAGAGAGATGGACTGATATATAAAGCAGAGACATTAGAAGATGTAGCTAAATTTTTTGATATATCTGTAGAGAACTTCACAAAAACTATTGAAAAGTATAACGAATTTGCAGCAAAAGGTGAAGATGAAGACTTTAATAGAAAGGGAGACATAGTATCTATAGATAAAGCACCTTTTTATATACAAAAGGTAACTCCTTCCGTACATCATACCATGGGAGGGATAAAGATAGATAAAGATGCCCATGTTATATCTACTGATGGCAATATAATTCCAGGGCTATTTGCTGCAGGAGAGGTTACAGGTGGTGTTCATGGAACAAATAGATTAGGAAGTAATGCCATAACTGATATAATGGTATTTGGAAAAATAGCTGGAGAAAATGTAGCAAAATAAATAAAAAAATCTGCGTGAATACTGTCACGCAGATTTTTTTATTTAGATTAGAATTGAATATATTACCAAATAGTGATATTATAAGTAAAAAGAATATATAGAATAATTGAGGGAAGTATAAAAGATATATAAAATAGTGGGAGGGAAAATTATGATAACAACTACAACACCCAGTGTAGAAGGAAAAAAGATTGTTGAATATAAAGGAATAGTATTTGGGGAAGTAATCTCTGGTATGAATTTTGTTAAAGACTTTGCAGCAGGTCTTACTAACTTTTTCGGGGGTCGTTCCAAATCATATGAAGGAGAATTAATAGAGGCTAGAGAATCGGCTATAAGAGAATTGGAGAGGAGAGCAGCAGATATAGGAGCTAATGCTGTAGTGGGAGTAGATATAGATTATGAAGTATTAGGTCAAGGTGGTAATATGATTATGGTAACTGCTTCAGGAACAGCTGTGGTAGCTCAGTAAGGGTATCCAAGAGAGGAGCAAGCATCACCATGGAATACAAATTGAGAGATATAATTGATTTAGATGAAATAAAAATCCTTTTGGATAATATTAATATTATGACTAAAGTTGCTATTGCAATAATAGATTTAAAAGGAAATATTATTTATAGCTCTCATTTCAGTAAAATGTGTAATAATTTCCACATGAAGGAATCAAAATATGGTGAAGAGTGTATAGAGGATTGTATCAATAATTCCCGTTTAGAGAAAAACTATAATGGCTTAAAATTATTGAGATGTAAATATGGGATTGAAATGACAATTATTCCGTTATTTATAAATGATATAAAATTAGGAGACTTACTACTAAGTCAGTTTTTTAGAGATGAAAAAGATAGAATGAAGCTTGCTTCTAATAGTGACAAATATGGATTTGATAAGGATGAATATATTAAGTCATTGAGAGAAATACCTGTACTGACCGATGAGGAGTATCAATCTTTGCTATTATTTATTGATAAATTTATAAAATTAATCTCTGAAAAGACCATGGCCAATATAAAACAAAAAGAAATCGAAAGGGAATTGTTATATGCAAAAACTGAATTGGAATCATCGGTTCAACAGTTAACTGCATATGAAGAGGAGTTAAGATACAATTATGACAAGTTAATAGAGAATCAGAAAAGATTAAAAGAAAGTGAAACACAATATAAATTATTATTTTCTTCTATGAGTCAAGGATTTGCATTGCATAAAATAGTAACTGATGAAAATAATACACCTATAGATTATGTCTTTTTGGATGTAAATAAGACTTTTGAAGATATAACTGGTATGTCAAAAAAAGAGGTATTGGGAAAAAGCATATTAGAGATACTGCCTAAAACAGAAAGCTATTGGATAAAAAGATATGGACAAGTAGCTATCACAGGTAAGGGGATAGAATTTGAAGATTATGCTATAGGATTGGATAAATACTATAGGGTAAGTGCATATAGTCCAGAGGAAAGAAAATTTGCTGTATTGATATCTGATGTAACTGAAGAAAGACAGATGAAAGAAAAACTTAAGAAAAATCTTATGGAGATTGTGGAAAGTTTAGGTTCAATGTTAGAAAAGAAGGATATGTATACGGCAGGACATCAAAAAAATGTAGCGAAAATAGCCTGTAATGTAGCAGTAGAAATGGGATTGCCATATGAACGGGTAGAGAGTATTTATATTTCTTCTATATTACATGACATAGGTAAGATATGCATACCATCTGAAATATTGAACAAACCAGGGAAATTAAATGATATAGAATTTGAACTTATAAAGATGCATTCTCAAAGTGGATATGATATAGTAAAAAATATAGATTTCAAATGGCCCATAGCTAGAATAATTCTAGAGCATCATGAAAAAATTAATGGGTCAGGATATCCAAGGGGTCTAAAGGGAGAGGAGATATTACTGGAGTCTAAAATAATAACTGTGGCAGATGTAGTAGAGGCAATAGCATCCCATAGACCCTATAGACCTGCATTAGGAATAGAATATGCTATGAAAGAAATAGATAAGAATAAAGGTATTTTATTTGATGAAAAAGTTGTAGATGCGTGTTTAAATATATACAAAAAAGGTAAAATAGGACTTTAAAATTTGAAGGAATATATATTGTATAAAAAAGAAGACACTTCAATTGGAAGTGTCTTCTTTTTTTATTGGAATCGTTATCCTAAAATGTAATATAACTGTAATATTTAATTCCTTGACATAGGCAAATTAAACTCATAGAATAGAAAGAAAATTCTAATAGGATTTCATTGATTTAAAGTGATAAATAGATATTTTTACCGTTACATAGGTGAAGATGTTATTTTTATAAAAAAGGAGGTATGATGGTATGAACAGTTTATATGCTTTGACAACAGTATTGATTATCTATGCAATTGGAGACTTTGTATCTGCAAAGACTAAGGCTATCTTTTCCATGCTATTTGTTTCTTCAGCTATATTTCTAATAGGGTTTTGGAATGGATTACCTTTAACTATTTTTGAAGATGCAGCATTGTTGAAGATTGGAGCTATTCTTATTGCACTACTTATAACTCATATGGGGACATTGATGAATATTGGTCAGCTCAAAGCACAATGGAAAACAGTAATTATTGCATTAGGAGCAGTAGTTGGTATTGGAGTATTTTTGTTTTTAGTAGGCTCTCCAATATTGGGAAAAGAATATGCAGTTACAGCAGCACCACCAATATCAGGAGGAGTAGTTGCTGCCCTAATAATGGGGGAAGCAGCTAAGGCAAAGGGATTGGAAACTATAGTTGTGTTTACTACTTTATTAGTTGTAGTACAGGGATTTTTAGGTTATCCCATAGCATCTATATGTTTGAATAAAGAATCAAATAGGATAAAGATGCTTTATAAAGATGGAAAGTTAGAAACAGATAATGGTGATAACAATATTGAATCTAGGCCTAAATACAGGATAATTCCACCATTACCAGAAAATTTACAAACTACATTTATATATCTAGCTAAATTATCTATTGTTGCTGTTATAGGATTTAAATTAGCTGAGTTAACTAATGGAATTGTAAATAAATATGTTATGTGTTTAATCGTTGGAATTATATCTAGGGAAATAGGTTTATTGGAAGAAAATATAATGACTAAAGCCAATGGATTTGGTTTGGGAATGGTAGCATTAATGGCAGTAATATTTGCTAATTTAACCAAGGCTACACCACAGATGGTATTGGATTTATTATGGCCATTAATAGGAAGTCTTTTGTTAGGATCAGTAGGTATAGCATTGACATCTCTAATATTGGGAAAGGTATTGGGATATACAAAGGAAATGGCTATAGCTATAGGTATTTCATCACTATTTGGATTTCCAGGAACATTTATTATATCTAATGAAGTAGCTAACGCAGTAGGAGAAACTGATGAGGAAAGAAAAATAATTTTAAATCAAATATTGCCAAAGATGTTGGTCGCTGGATTTATAACGGTAACTATAGCATCAGTTGTACTTGCAGGTGTAATGTCTAAAATGATATAGGGGAGGTATATTGATGGATAATGAATTTTTAATAAAAGGTGCCAAAATTATTGATGGAACAGGGAAAGATATTTTAGAAGATGTCTGTATGGTAGTAGAAGAGGGAAAGATAAAGTATATAGGAAAAGAAAAAGAGTTTGGAGATGCTAAGGAAATAGAAGTATTAGATATGACAGGTAAGACTATAATGCCTGGAATGATAAATAGTCATGTACATATATTAATGGAGCCAATAGGAGATCCCTTTGGATTAATGACTGGAGAATCGGAAGCAAAGACTGTTATTAGGGGTATAAACAATCTTAAAAAACATTTGAAATCAGGAGTGACATATTTTAGAGATATGGGAGGATATCATTTCCTTGATATAGAATTGAAAAATGCTATTGAAGAAGGATTTGTGGAAGGACCTAATTTTTTGGCAAGCGGAAAGGTAATAACTATGACTGGAGGCCATGGATGGCAAATGGGAAGAGAGGTCAATGGCGCTGATGATGTGAGAAAGGGAACTAGAGAGCAATTAAAGGCAGGAGCAGATGTAATCAAGATTATGGCTACAGGAGGGGTAATGACTAAAGGTGTTGAACCGGGTTCACCACAATTAACCTTTGAAGAAATAAAAGTGGCAGTAGAAGAGGCACATAAAGCAGGAAAGAAAACTGCCAGTCATGCCCAAGGTACTCAGGGTATAAAGAATGCAGTGTTGGCAGGTATTGACTCTATTGAACATGGTATATTTTTAAATGATGAGATTATAGAGCTAATGTTGAAAAAGGGAACATATCTCGTACCTACATTGGTGGCACCACACTTTATAATAGAAAATGGAGTAGAGGCAGGGATACCTGTACATGCTGTGGAAAAATCTAAAAGGGTCATGTCTAGCCACTTTGAAAGTTTTAGAAAGGCTAAAGAGGCTGGAGTAAAGATTGCTATGGGTACAGATGCAGGTACACCTTTTAATCTTCATGATAAAAGTGCATGGGAATTAAAGCTTATGGCTGAGGCAGCGATGACAAATATGGAGGCTATAGTTTCTGCTACAAAAACGGCATCGGAACTATTAGGCGTAGATAAGACCCATGGAACATTAGAAACAGGAAAAGTAGCAGATTTTATAGTATTAAATGAAAATCCCATTGAAAACATAGATACACTGTTAGATATTTCAGAGGTTTATAAAAATGGAGTATTAGTAAAAAGTTAATAGTTATTAGCTAATAGTTAGTAGCTAGTAGTTCGTAGTTAGTAGTTTAATGAAGAAATCTGGAGGATTTCCACCATCGACTATTAACCAGTAACTATTAACTACTAACTTTTTCTATATTTTTACAAATATTATGAAAAACTCTTTTAAGTATGCTATTATGGAAAGGTACTTATCAAAGGGGTTGAGAATTTAAATGAAAAAAAGAAAGAGAAAAACAATAATATATTTATTGGCAATAATATTATTAATAGTATTTTTATATTATGAAAATAATGGAGTTACAGTATCCCATTATGATATAAAATCAGAAAGAATACCACAATCCTTTGTAGGGTTTAAGATTCTCCAAATATCTGATTTGCATAATAAGGTTTTTTTAAATAAAAACAAGGGGATATTAAAGAAGATAAGGGATGAATCTCCAGATGTGATTGTGATAACAGGAGATTTAATAGATAGAAGAAAATATAATGAAGATAACGCCATGATGTTGATAAATAGTATCAAAGATATGGCACCTATATATTATGTGACTGGAAATCATGAGGGATGGTCAGGAAAATTTTATTCATTAGAGAGAAAACTGAAGGAAAATGATGTAACTATATTAAGAAATGAATCTATAAATATTGAAAGAGATAATGATAGTATACAAATGATAGGGATTGATGATCCTGCTTTTAATACAAAGGGATATATGGAATCTTATAAAAATATAGATATCTTAAATAGTAATATGAACAATATTAAAAATCGTGATTTATATACTATATTATTATCCCATAGACCTGAAATGTTTGATTTATATGCAGATAAAGAAATAGATTTAGTATTTTCAGGTCATGCCCATGGAGGACAAATAAGGATTCCCCTGATAGGAGGATTAATTGCACCAGACCAAGGGTTATTTCCTAAATACTATCAAGGTATATATATAAAAGGAAATACATCTATGATAGTAAGTAGAGGATTAGGGAATAGTATAGTACCTCAAAGGCTTTTTAATAGGCCTGAAATAGTTGTAGTAACTTTTAAAGAGTAGTATAAGAGAGGGTACATTAATAATCTAGAGTTAGTAGCTATTAGTTGATATTAGAAATCTACGGATTTTATTATTGAACTAGTAGCTACTAATTTTTTATGTTTTTTGAAAAAGAATGTTAAAAAAGTATTGATAAAAAATGTATTAAATGTTATTATGTAATTGATAGTGATAATCACTATCAATTACATAATAAATCTTAGGAGGGATTTAGATGAAAAAATTAAATATAATATATTGGAGTGGTACAGGAAATACAGAAAAGATGGCAGAGTTGATATTAGAAGGAGCTAAAGGAGTAGATAATTTAGAAGCACAAATGATAGATGTATCTTCAGCAAGTAAAAAGGATGTAGAAGAGTGTGATTTAATAGCATTGGGATGCCCTTCTATGGGTGATGAAGTTTTAGAAGAAGGAGAGATGGAACCTTTTATGGAAAGTATAGAAGGTTCATTATCAGGTAAAAAGATAGCTCTTTTCGGTTCTTATGGATGGGGTGATGGAAAATGGATGAGAGATTGGGAAGAGAGAATGAATAATTGCGGTGGAGATTTAGTAGATGATGGTCTTATAGTAAATGGAGAACCCAGTGGTGATGCTGTAGATCAGTGCAAGGGATTAGGAAAGTTATTGGCAGAAAGTTAATAAGGAAAGTGATATAAATGTGCAAGGCGACCCATAGGAGATATTTTGAAACTATATATGGATTCCAAGATAAGGGGTATATATATTCCGTATTATTTTATAATATAGCCCCGATATTGACAAAGGATAAAGAATCAGTGCTTTTGACTTTTAGTAAAAACAGCAAAAGAAATCTGTACAGTATATGGGAAAAATATAGGAATGATATAGAGAAACAATTTGATTTAGATTTTTTTCAACTTAGGAAAACCGATAAGACATATAATATTTTATTTTACAATAAAGAAAAGCTAAAAAAGACTTTGTCTAAAAAGAGGAATAGAAGATTTCTTGAAAGATTTGGATATAATGGATTAACAGATGTAAAAGATTATTTAAGGATATTAAGCAATAGATATGAGAGGGCGTGTCCTCATGAAATAGGTATATTTTTAGGATATCCCTTAGATGATGTAGTAGAATTTATAGATTGTCCCAATAAGGAGTGTCTTTTTACAGGGTATTGGAAGGTGTATAATAATGAAGATGTTGCTAGACAAATATTTGATCATTATGATAGCATAAAAGAAAAAACTATGAATTTTATAATGGATGGACATGATTGGCATATGATTTATGATTATTTAGATAAAAAAAATATTGTCTAGCATATGAGCTCAGTTTATGAAGTACTTCATAAACTGAGTTTTTTAATATAGAAATTTTAAATATTGTGTAGTAGTGGTATAATGTTTTTATTCAAACTATTTTTATATAAATGATGGTGATAATATGAAATTAAAAAATAATAGAGTAATGGTAGGATTAAGTGGAGGCGTTGATAGCACTGTTACTGCTCATATATTGAAAAGTATGGGTTATGACGTTATAGGTATAACTATGTTGACATCTAATGAATGTGATTTTATAGAGGATGCTAAAAGGGTTTCTCAAATTCTATCTATTCCCCATTATATATTAGATATAAGAAAGGAATTCAAATCCTCTGTTATAGATAAATTTGTAGATATGTATTCACAGGGTAAAACACCGAATCCCTGTGTCATATGTAATAAGACCATTAAATTTGGAAAAATGTTGGAAATATCCAAAGAATATGGGGCCTATTATTTTGCTACAGGACACTATGCTAAAATACAATATGATAAATCTATAGATAGATATAGAATCTATAAAGGTAAGGCCAGTGGTAAAGACCAGGCATATGTGTTATATTCATTAAAACAATGTCAATTGGAACATATACTTATGCCTTTGGGACATTATCCTTCTAAAGATTATATAAGGAAGATTGCTCATGCAATATTACCTGATATTGCAAAAAAAGATGATAGCAATGGTATATGTTTTATACCAAGTGGAGACTACAAGAAGTTTTTAAAGACATACTATCCCCATATAATAAAAAAAGGTAATTTTGTAGATGTAGATGGGAATATACTGGGAAAGCATAAAGGAATAGTAAATTATACAATAGGGCAGCGAAGGGGTATTGGAGAAAGATTTAATAAGCCTATGTATGTGGTGGAGCTTGATGCCAACAATGATAGAGTTATACTGGGAGAAAACAGTGATACTTTGGCCAAGGGACTTTTGGGTATTAATCCTAATTTTATACCCTTTGATAAATTAGAAGGTAAAATGAAAGTTAGGATGAAAATTTGTCATTGGGGTTGGTATCTAAAGGGGAATATTCAAATGACCAGTGATGGCAAGGTGAAGGTATTGTTTGATAGAAAAGAGAGGGCTGTAGCCCCTGGGCAGGTGGTAGTATTTTATAAAGATAATGAAATAATTGGAGGAGCAGAGATAGAAACAGTGATAAAATGATAAATGGGAAAGTAGTGTGCTAGGCTACTTTCCCATTTATCTAATGGATCGATTAATTATATATTTATTAATCATAGCTAATCCAATGGCAGATTGCCTGTACGGGGAAGGGATTGGCTATGATTATATCAGTTTTACATACCAAATAAAGTATCTAAATCTATTACCATTCACATATAGGGTAATAGATTTAGATGCAAAAGTCAATGATAGTGTATTAACAAAAGCAAACTATTTTTAGAATGAATATGTTATTATATTAACAGATCTCATTTATTAAAATTATATAAAAATTCAAGGAAGGTGTTAGTTTTGGATATAAATAAAAAATGCATGCTATGTAATATGAAAATAAATAAAAATAATTATAATATAAATAAAATGTCTTTTTTGCATCAAAATAATCTAGATGACAGTATGTTTTGTCCATTTTGTGGAGCACCTAGTGAATATATAGCAGGACCTTCAGATAATCTAGATATATGGAATATGCAATTAGATAATAATACTTTAGATATTTTAGATAAGGCTATGAAATTAGAAATGTTTAATTATGAATTCTATAGAGAAGCGGAAAAGTTAGCTCAAAGTCAAAATTTAATATATATGTTTAACGCATTGGGCAATATAGAATTTATGCATGCAAAAATACATAAAAGGTTATTTGGACATAAAGATTTACCTATTTTGCATAAACCCAATTATGAAAAATATGACAGTGATGAAAAGCTTTTAAAGCAAGCATGGTTGAGAGAAGAACATGCAATAAAGTTTTATAAAAGATATTACGATAATCTGTGTAATGATAAATTGAGAGATATTTTTAATGTATTGATTGGAGTGGAACAACAACATATGGTATTAACTAATAAATGAAGCATAGAACTAGTTCTATGCTTCATTTATTAGTTGGTGCTTTTATTCAAATTTTTCTTTTATTAAATCATGAACCTTATTTCCATTTTCAAATATTTTATCATTTATTATATAGTTATTATTTTCAATTTTTAAGAGATGTTTCTTGATTATCTCGCTGGTAAGAGAGTCAGGATATTCAGATATAATATTTTCATAGCTGTCCTTTACTTCATCTAAAATCTTGTTATCTTCCCAGCTAAAAATAGGCGTATTACTTAAACCATACATGTATGAAGTTATATAGCTATAATATAGATCCATTATTTGTTCATGTCTCACTGCATTAGGATATTTAACTAAAAATTTTTCAGTGGTGATTGTTCTATCGGCTAATTCTTCCCAAGATATGGCCAATGCTGCATCTCTAGTCATAATCTCGTTGGATTCTTTACTCATTAAATCTATATATGCGTTTATATCTTCTGATAAATATTCCTTATATTTTTTTAATGCACTATGATTAATAAAAGGATAGTAATCTCCCTCTAAATTGAAAAATTTAAAATGACCCTTTTTCATTTTTATTATTTTTTCCTTTAATTCTTCATTAGGAATTTTATCAATGATATCATCACTATTTATTTCTTCTTCACTAAATGACATCAATTCTTTTTGATAATTATTTGTGAACAATTCATTCATATACTTTTCTGTAAAAGAATCTTGAAGAGATTCCAATTTGACAATAAGCTCGTCGGCATATTCCTTAGGAAGTTTATGAATATTTTCGTCTATAAATATTACAGCATCTGCTGGAGTTACATTTCCAGATAGTAAGCTATCATATTCTGACATTATATTGTCTATGTCTTCTTTTGTTGTTTCTTCGGTGGAATCTATACTAGTTTCTTCTGATTCGGGAGTTTTAGATTCAGAAGGTTCTTCTTTAGGACTACATGCAGTAAAGGCTAAGGCTATAATCAATATAAAAATAAATGAAAATTTTTTCAAAATATATACCTCCTCATGTTTTAGATATTAATATAACAAGTATATTATATAATCAATTAACAATTAACTAATTACAAATATATTACAGTTTCATCTGTATAGATAATACTTTTAAATGCATCTTACAAAAATGTAAGATTTATGTCTATAATTGTAACCTTTATGAGTTGATATATTTATATTGAATGTCTATAATGGATGCAGGTGAAATATAATATTTAGATAGGAGCGTTGAAAATATGAAAAAATTTAAGAAAAAACATCTTATAATAACAGGAATAGTCATAATTGTAATCGCAGCTATTTTTATGACTGTCAAAATGAAGGGACAATCGGGTAATGATGTTATGGGAGATATGCAGATGCCTCCAATGGAAACAGAGACTACAGTTCAAAGGGGTAATATAGAATCTAGTATAACTGGTAGTGGTAATATAGAGTCTAGATTTGTAAAAGAGCTAAAGGCAAAAAATGATGGAACAGTGGGGATTACATATGTAAATGAAGGAGAAGAGGTATCAAAGGGAGATGTAGTTTTAGAGTTAAATAACGATGTTGATAATATAGGTATAAATCAAAGTAATTTAAGTATTTATGAAGAAGAGATGAATTTAAGAGAGATGAGAGAAAAAGCAGAACATCTTAATTTTAAGGTACCATTTAGCGGTGTAGTAAGCGATATATTTGTAGAAGAATCTGATGAAGTATCAGAGGGAGAAAAATTTCTTAAAATAATAGATAAGGACAATATTGAAGTTGTTGGAGGATTTAATAAATCATTAATAGATAATATATCAGTTGGAAATAAGGCATATGTATTAATTGAAGGAAGTTATGAAAGCATAGAAGGAAAAATTACTAAGATTAGTCAAGAAGGATATGGTACTGAAGATGGTGGACTATTGTATGATGTAACTGTTGAGATTAAAAATCCAGGGGCATTGGCAGAAGATATGGATGCTAGAGTTATTGTAAATGGAATTACGTCACCAGAAAGATCAAAATTAGAATGGAAGACTAATAAAGAGGTTACATTTGAGATAGGGGGAACAATAGAAGATATTTTAATAGAAAAGAATCAAAGGGTGGAAAAGGGACAGGTTATATGTAAAATAAAAAATGAAGACTATATGAGAGATATAGATATTCAAGAAAAGAAATTAGAAAATAGAAAATTAGAATTAGATAAAAAGAAAAAAGAAATAAATGAGAATATAATTTATGCACCTATAGATGGAACATTGGTGGAGTTAGCTAAGGTACCTGGAGAAAATATAACATCAGAAGAGGTATTAGGAAAGATAGCAAATTTAAATAATTTAGAAGTTACTATAGAAGTAGATGAATTAGATATATTAAAGGTTAAAAAAGGACAAGATGCAAAAATTACAGTAGAGGCATTGGAAGGAAGGGAGCTTTCTGGAAAGGTAACAAAGATTTCAGAAATGGGTACAGTTTCTAATGGAACTGCTAGTTTTAAGGTTACTGTAGCTATAGAAGAGGCAGCAAACCTTAAGATAGGTATGAGTGCCAATATAAAGATACTATTGGCAGCTAAAGAGGATACATTGATAGTACCTATTGAATATGTAATCAATAGAGATAACAAGCACTATGTAATAGTAAAGGATGAAAAAGAGGGTTCTAAGGAATTAGAGGTAGAAGTAGGGTTAGTTTCCAAGAGTCTTGCAGAAATAATCTCAAAGGATATTAAAGAGGGAGATATTATATATAAGGAAGGATTTGCACCTCAAAAGGAGACTGAAGCTAATGAGTAATCATATAATTCAAATGAAAGATATTACAAAAACATACAATACTGGGTCTTTGGAAGTAAAAGTATTGAAGGGTATTTCCATAGATGTATTGGAAGGAGAATTTGTTTCTATAGTAGGAGCAAGTGGATCAGGAAAATCAACTATAATGAATATTATGGGATGTTTAGATACGTGTACCTCTGGAAAATATGTGTTAGATACAAAGGATATAGATAACTATACAGAATCTGAACTGGCTATAGTAAGAAATAAAAAGATAGGATTTATATTTCAAAAATTCAATTTATTACCTAAATTAAATGCCTATGAAAATGTGGAATTACCTTTACTTTATAGAGGAATGGAGAAGGAAGAAAGAAAAAAAAGAGCATTGGAAGCACTGAGCATGGTAGGGTTAGAAGATAGGATAAAACATAAACCTACTGAAATGTCAGGTGGTCAACAGCAAAGGGTGGCCATAGCTAGGGCTTTAGCTGGTAATCCACCATTGATATTGGCAGATGAACCCACAGGAAACTTAGACAGTAAATCCAGTGCAGAAATATCAGATATATTATTGGATTTAAGTAGTAAAGGAAAGACCATAGTATTGATAACCCATGATAATGAAGTAGCAGAATTAGCCAGTAGAATAATAGAGATAAAGGATGGGGAAATCATAAGGGAAAAAAGAAAATAGAGGGGAATAAATTATGAATATACTTACTATTTTAAAATTATCTGTAAAGGAAATAATGTCAAATAAATTAAGGTCTTTTTTAACTATGTTAGGAGTAATAATTGGTGTTTTTTCTATTTTAGTTTTGGTGTCCATAGGACAAGGGGCATCACACAGTATTACTGCTGATCTTGAAAAAAATTCTGATATGATAGAAGTAAATATATTTCCAATGGATCAAAATGATCTTATGGATTATAAAGAAGCTATGGAATTTTTTGACCAATTTAATGCAAAGACAGTATCTCCTATATTGGATAATAATAAGGAAATAAAGTACAAAGATATAAAGCAAAGTGTTTCGGTAAAAGGTGTGGATAAAAGTTATCTAGAGATAGATGGTAGTCCAATAATGGACGGAAGATTTATTGCTGATCTAGATATAGAATATAGACAGAAGATAGTAGTAGTAAATGAGATGTTTAGAGACACCTTTTTTCAAGGAGAAGATCCAATAGGTAAAAATATAAAAATAGATGGTGACAATTATAAAATCGTAGGAATACTGAAAGACAAAGAAGCTTCTATGTTTGAAATGATACAAGAAGAAGTATTGATGCCCATTACTACAATGCAAAGGGTACTTGATGTAAAGGGAATAAACAATGTAAGAATAAAGGCCCATAGTAAAGAAGAGGTTATGAGTTTATCACAAGATATAGGAACTGCATTAGATGAGTTATATCCTTCAGATGAAGAGTCCCGTAGAAGAAATTATTATATATTTACACCCGAAGAGATAATAAAGAATATAAATGAAACCACAAGGATATTTACTCTTATGTTGGGTGGCATTGCTGGTATATCTTTGTTAGTTGGAGGAATCGGGATAATGAATATAATGTTTGTATCAGTAACTGAGAGAACCAGAGAAATAGGTATAAGAAAGTCCATAGGTGCTCAAAGGAAGGATATATTGATGCAATTTTTAATAGAGTCCAGTGTGGTAAGTGGTATAGGTGGGATTATAGGAATAACATTTGGGTTAGTAGTCAATAGTCTCATAGGGAAATTTAGTCAATTACAGCCCCAATCCAGTCCCCAGATTATACTTTTAGCATTTGGTTTTTCATTATTTGTAGGAATAGTTTTTGGTATATATCCTGCCAATAAAGCGGCTAAATTAAAGCCAATAGATGCATTGAGATTTGAATAAGAAGAAAATCGCTATTCACGTGAGCATTAGATTAATGATATAGATATAAGAAAGTTAGTAGTTAGTAGTTTAATGAAGAAATCCATAGGATTTTAATCATCAACTACTAACTATTTTTATGAACAATAATTTTGAAACAACCTAAAAGTTTATTAGGTTGTTTTTCTTTTTACAATCTCCTATAAGTTATAAAAATATGTTATTATATAGATGATTGTCTCGGGTTATAATAACCGTGAGGTGATAATTATTGGATAAAAAAAATATTATAATATTTTTTATTATTTTATGTATGTTAACTTTAGCAGGGTGTGGTGAAAAGCCCCAAAAACCATTGAAAGAAGATTCTAAGGAGAAGATATCAGAGCATTTAGAGAAAATAGATGGAGAAAATGAAAAATTAATAGAGGAAGTAGAGAAGATTAAGAAAGAGAGAGAAAAGCCTGTAATAATGCTTGAAGATGAGAAAAGTAGCAATTCAAAAAATGAAGAAGAGAAGGGAGATGAAGAAAAAAAGGAGAAAGATGACACAATAAAAACGGAAGATAAGATCTTAAAAAGGGATAAAGCTGTTTATACTATGTGGGAAAACACATTGAAAAAAGTAGAATTAATTCATCAAGAATGGAATAGTTATGAACAAGAAGCTATAGAAAAAGGGGCATCATCTGATGATATACTTGCATTTGAGAGGGCAATAGATGGGTTGGCTTTAGCGGTAGACAATAAAGACATATTTAAAACACTAATTAAAGCCAATGAAGCGACTTATAATTTAGCAAGATTTTTTGATTTTTATAAAGGAAATATAGATGGAGAGATATCTAGAATAAAATATTATGCAAGACAAATATATTTAGCATCAGCATTAAATCAGACTTTAGACATGGATGGAATGCTTAAAAATATATCGGATGCATTAGACAGATTAAGGCAAAAAGTTAGACTTGAAGAAAAGGATAAAGATGTTATAATTAAGCTACATTCATCTATACAAGATATGCTTAAGACATTCCAATATAAAAATACTGAACTTTTAAGAATAAAGAAGGATATAGTATTAGAAAATGCTAAAGAAGTTTTGGAAAAGGCCAGAAAATAAATAGGACATAATTTTATCTAGTATTGAAATAAGGGGGAATTTATTGTGTTAATTGAAGCTATAAAGGATTATTTTATATTAAATGGTGAGATTTTACCTGTGAAAGATATACACTTGTTGAATAGACAGTTAGGTCCCTTTGTATATGAGGTAATAAGGGTGGTTGATGGTATTCCCCTTTATATAGAAGAGCATATAGATAGAATGAAGAAATCTGCTAAGCTTGCAGGCAATAATTTATATATGAATAGTGAATCCATAATAACAAATACGTATAGGTTAATAGAGGCAAATAAATGTGATAATATGAACATAAAATATATGTTAGGAGATATGAACAAAGTAATACACAGCCTATCTATGTTTTTTATAAATAGTTATTATCCAGACGAAGGGGTATATAAGAAGGGGATACATACAACATTATTACAATGTGAAAGGGAAAAACCCAATGCTAAGATAGTAAGTAATGATTTTAAAAAGAAGGCCAAGGAAAAGATGGATAAAGAAAAGGCCTTTGAAGCAATTTTAGTTAATGAAAAAAGATATATAACAGAGGGTAGTAGATCCAATATATTTTTTGTTAAAGGCAAAAAAATAATAACAGCACCTGCAAATAATGTATTGTTAGGAGTAACTAGGAACAAGATATTTAAGGTATGTGAAGAATTAGGATATGAGATAGAAGAAAGGCATGTATCAGTTAGAGAACTTATGTCTATTGATGGGGCATTTATGACCGGTACATCTGTTAATGTGTTGCCTATAACTACTATTGATCATATAGAATATGATTCTGTAAATAATGATATAATAAAGAATATATCAAATGGATATATTGAAGATATGAATAAATATATAAATGATAAAAGAAAATAAGTCTGTATAAAAGAGTTAGTATTTAAAAGTTAGTAGTTCGGAGTCTGTAAATAACTTTGTGCTTTTAGGAAGTTTAAATCCAATCTGACAATAACTATTAAATTAAATAATATAGAACAAAATTGATACTAACTTTGATTATAGAATTGCCAAAGCTATATGATTATATTCATAAAATCTTATGGTTTTGG
>NZ_KK211079.1:0-30885 GCF_000620125.1 Clostridiisalibacter paucivorans DSM 22131
TCTTCTTCATTCATTGTAAATGTTTCCATTACAATTTTAAGTTTATCTTCTTTTCTCCATCTCTTAAGTCGATTAGGATTACTATTGGGTATTAATTTGCCTTCTATTCTAGCTTTTCTCTTCCACCCATAGATAGTGTTTGTAGATACTCCTGTTTCCTTAGATACCTGTGATACTTTTTTATTTATTGGCGGAGATATTTGCCTTAATATATCTTCAATGTATTCTTTATTATAGCTCTTATTTTTCATATAGATTGTCATCCTTTCTTTACTCACAATTATTATAACATCTATATGACAACTATTCTAACACAGGGGGGGCAGTAAAATGATGTTTATCTTCTTGATGTTTTTTATTGTAATAAGCACCAAGAACAGGATCATTAAGTGAAGCAACATTAGTGCTAACCATAGAGCTCTTTTTAGGTAAGGAGAGAGACGTTTAGACATTTTATTTTTAGTCCTTATAAATTCACCAGATTGTTTTACTGTAAGGTCTATGTCTGCCAATGCGACAAGTTTAAAGCCATTCTTAAAATGTGTAAAATCGCCAATTTCACCTAGAGTTATACCACCTAATACTGGACACTTATACCAGGTGTAGTTTCAATAGGTATATCTAATTTTTTTAGTAATTGTAGAGATTTCTTGTTCTAGTTCTACTATATGGTATTCAATGAATCTAATTTGTTCCATGAGTTGCTTAATTTGAAATGAGGAGGTATCAAGGGCTAATTTTATTCCGAAGGAATTAGTCGTAGTATCTTTTATTTTTTTGGTTTTAAAGAATCCAAGTCTGCCTTTACTTACGATATCAAGAGTTTGTGCTAAAGCATTTGTAGCAAAATTTAAAATTTTTTTGGTGTTGAGTACTCAGACAGTATTTAAAGAGATGATTTAGCAAAGGTATCAGAAAATAGTTTTGAATACTCAGTAAAGACTTAATCTAATAGAAAAATAACCTTTTACATAAGATCAGAAACCGTATCAACTTGAAATAATCTAAATCTTGATAAATTTCTTAAAGGAAGTATGTCTTCTTGAGCAAGACATGTAGAAGAAAATCTACCAAAACGAATGACTTCAGCTATTATTAAGGAACCCTTAGAATCATTTTTGTTTGACGAATATATAGATTTCTAAAACTATCAGACTTGTATAGGATTAATAATTTTTATATTAAATCCTTCTGAAAGTAATCTTGAGCATAAAGGTAATCAGTAATGTCCAGTAACTTCCATACCAATAACAACAGGTTTACTAGATTGATTAGCTCTATTAATATTAGCTATTAGGAAATTTAAAAGATTTAGTTAATATGTTTCATAAAGAATCTATATATAGTTGCTTCATGACTGTTTTTTGCTATATTAATACCTACAATAATTATTTTCAATGCCCCAATAAAAATATTTGATAGTGTGTCCACTTAGTCTTTGTGTTTTAAAACCTCGTTAGACAGCGAAGAGATAAATATACTACTCACTATCCAGCTTATTAGTAAAAGTACATAAAGTAGTGGTATCAGTCTAAATTGCGAGAAAAAATTTTCAAGGAGGTGATAGATAACCACACTATCATGCGAGAATTAAATTTCAATAATTATATCATATTTTATGTTAAGCTTCTGGGCTAGGAGGAAACACTATTTCAGCTTAAATAAGTAACATTTAAGAAGTAAAAGATTTATTAAGTATATTATATGAGGAGGATTATTTATGAAAAAATTATTGGGTGTTTTTGTATTAATGGTAGTACTTTTAACAAGTTCTATGGTAGTATTTGCAAATGATTTTAGCACAAAAGAGCCTAATGAAAGTAGGGTTGTAACAGTTGGTTATAATGTGAAAGATAAAGAAGAAATATTTGGAGATATGAATGATGAAGAAATTGATAAAATTATGAAAGAGAAAGTTAAAGAATTGTTGGAAGATGAAGAAATAGGGTATGAAAGCACAAAAGAAGAATATCCAGAAAACTTAAATAGTAAATTAATAATTTCTGTTTCATCAAATACAAATAAAAATTCTAAATACAATAATACAAATAAATTTAATAATTTATATGTACCCAATTCTTATGATGAAAAATTAGTTAGAGAGACATTTGTATATATGGTAGGATTTCCAATAGGTGGTGAAAACTATTTTGGTAAATATCTAACTGTTGCTGATGGTATAATAAATAGAGTAGGCAGTAATTATATGGAGGGCATATCAACTAAATATGTATCAGGAGCTAATTGGCCTGTGAAAGATTTAAAACCTTATAAAAATACTGCTCATAATTATTTTTACAGTTTTTATGAACTAGGGAGTTATCATTTTGGAACAGGGCGTTTTTCTATAAATAGTTCTGGAGAGGTAATATTCCATGGTGTGGAATGAATAAGATTATGGTACAAACCTAAGTTTGCAAATGGGATATGAATGATAACAATATAAACGAGTAGAGATTTTTTGATCTGGATGATATAAAATTCAAAAGCATTAAAAAAAGTCAACATTGATGTAATGTTGAACTGTATAATACTTATAGAAGGAGTTATTATATAAATATAAATAAATCACTAATAAATGCTAAATTGAAATCATCAAATTTCACATGAAAATATTGTTTGATTATTATAATCAAACAATATTTTCGTGTTATAATTTTATAAAATTGAATAAATTATAATAAGGAGGAGACTTTATTGTGAAAAGATTATTATTTTTAATATTGGCTTCACTTTTAGTATTGACTATAGGTGCATGCTCAGAAGAATCCAGACCAAACACTCCAGAACATACTGTAGAGGCTTTTTTAAGTTCATATAAAAAAGGTGACATAGTAAAAAGTGTAGAATATTTAGAAAATAAAACAAATAATGGTATTGAACAAATGAGAAAAAGTTTCATGGAAAATAAAAACAGCAAATCCAATCAAGCTTTTTTGAAAGCTTTTAGTAAAATCCAATATAAAATAATAGATTCTGAAATTAAAGAAGATTCTGCAGTTGTTAACACGAAAATAATTGCTCCAGATTTAGCCAAAATACTAGGTCAATTAATGAAAGAAGCTTTTCAGGTAAATATATCTAAGGATTCAATTAATAGCAGAGAAAATGATATAGATGAAATGATTGAAGATAAATTTCTTGAAAAAGTAAGTAGTGATGATATACTTATGTTTACGAATACTATAAAGATAAAACTTATTAAAAAAGATAATGTTTGGTTAATAAAAAATAGTAATGAGTTAGAAAGAGCTATTACTGGAAACTTAGTTAATACTATATATCCATAAATTAAAATAGTTTCTGGGAGTTTGTAAATAGCTTTGTATTTTAGAGTCTGTAAATAACTTTGTGCTTTTAGGAAGTTTAAGCCTTATCTAACAATAACTATTAAATTAAATAACACAGGATTAATATGTCTTTAAATTATCCCATTTAATCATATCTATTAAAACTTATTTTGGCAATGTACTCATAACAGAACTCCTTTCTGGTTTAATTATTGTAATAAAGGAGTAATTTTTTTTACAAAAGTAAGATTTCTCAAAAAAATTCTAATTTCCATTCCATTCTATTGAATTTGTTCACAATAATAGCTGTGTATTGATACATACCAATTCGGAAGAAATAGTTATCTGTTTCTATAGATACTAGGAAAGTATTTTTAGGTAATTCATGTCCATTTTCACTATAGGAACTACCCCAGACCTTTTTGTATTTATAATTTTTGAAGTAATTTATAATATTACTAATATCTTTTTTGTCTAAAACATCTATTTTTTCTGATTCTCTATGTAGAGTAATATTTATAATATCACCTTTATCTATTCCTATAATATCGTCTATATTATAGGTTTTATTTATCATTCCAATATATACATATGTAATTAATAATATAAAAATAATGAAGATATATGATTTCTTATTTAATCTAAACATAATACCCACCCCTTATGACAGTATATATAAATAATGATTAATAGACAAGTTAAGGTATATTGATGATTTTATATAGAATAGTTAGTAGTTAACAGTTAGTAGTTAGTAGTTTAATGAAGAAATCCATAGGATTTCCTCCATCAACTACTAACTACTAACTGTTTTTACAAATAAATTAAGAGCCAAGTGCTCTTTTTTTTATTTGCATGAAATAATTGTCATAAATTTAAAATAATGCATAATTAATCATAAATATAATATTTTCAATATTATGCATATTTAACCATAGGCATGGGAAAACATTTTATATTTAAGCCAAACTGCATAATAGCCATATAATATATTGATATATTAATATATGACATTATATAAAAAATATTAATAAAAATTAACAATTGTATATATATTCATCAAATGATATAATTAACCCTATACATTTAAAATATGAAAAGTATAAAGAATTTTCTGAAAGAGAGGGGGAAAAGATGAAGACGAAAATATTAAAAAAAGCAGAAGAAATTAAGAATGAACTTATAAGCATAAGGAGGGATATACATGCCCATCCGGAGGTTGGTCTTCAAGTAGAGAGAACTGCTAAATTAGTGGCAGATAAGTTGAGGACACTTGGGATTGATGTGAAAACCGAAATAGGGGTTACAGGTGTAATTGGAACATTGAAGGGAAATCATCCAGGGAAGACTTTACTTTTGAGAGCAGATATGGACTGTTTAGAGATGACAGAATTAAATGAATTGGAGTTTAAATCTAAAAATGAGGGAAAAATGCATGCCTGTGGACATGATGCCCATACAACTTGGCTCCTTGGAACTGCAATGATTTTGAGTGAATTAAAGGATAAAATACACGGTAATGTAAAATTCCTATTTCAACCAGCTGAAGAGGCCCTTGGAGGAGCAGAAAGAATGATTAAGGATGGTGCATTAGATAATCCAAAGGTAGATGCAGCAATAGGTGCCCATGTGTGGCCAACTATTGAATCAGGTAAGATAGGCATAAAGCATGGTGCAATGATGGCAGCTCCAGATATGTTTGAATTGACCATATATGGTAAGGGAGGTCATGGGGCAACACCACATGTAACAATAGACCCGATTGGTATAGGAGCACAGGTATATATGGCTCTACAGACCATAGTGAGTAGAAAAGTAGATCCTGTGGAACCAGCAGTTATTACTATAGGTAAATTTAATGGTGGATCAGCTCACAATATAATACCACAAAAAGTAGAAATAGTAGGTACCGTTAGGACATTGACCAATGAGCTTAGGGAAGATATTCCCAATATAATGGAAAAAATAATAAAAGGAATAGTAGAAGGAAATGGTGGAACATATGAATTTAATTACAAACCATATTATCCGCCAGTAATAAATGATAATAGTATGACGGATTTGGTGAAAAAGGCAGGTAAAGAGATTTTAGGACGAGATGGTGTCGTTACTATAGAGAAACCAACTATGGGAGGAGAGGACTTTTCCTATTTTCAACAACAGGTTCCAGCTACTTTTTTTCAAGTAGGTATTTATAATGAGAGGAAGGGTATAGTGAACCCATTGCATAGTCCGTACTTTAATATCGATGAAGATGTGCTTCATAAGGCAGCAGCAGTAATGGCACAATGTGCATTGACATATCTTAATGAGTAGTGCATTAATAATAACCTATGGTATTATAAACATAATTAATTCAGAATATTAAGAAAACAATACGTTTGAACAATGGAAATTTGCTTAACTTTATAAATATATAAAGAGGGTGTTTATATGATAGATTCAAATGCTAAGAAAAAAAAAATTTTTTTGATAAATTCCTTGGATTTATTGAAGCGGCAGGAAATAAATTACCAGAACCCCTTACATTGTTTGTATGGCTTGCATTTATTGCTATGGGAGTTTCTTTTTTGGCATCACTTATAGGACTCTCTGCTACACATCCCCTTACAGGTGAAGAAGTTAAAGCAGTAAATCTATTATCTAAAGCAGGTATACAGAAAATGTTAATGATGGCAGTAAAGAATTTTGCAGGTTTTCCGCCATTGGGATTGGTACTTGTGTGTATTTTAGGAGTTGGACTAGCTGAAAAAACTGGTTTGTTTTCAGCTTTGCTTAGAAAGACATTGGGAAATGTTAAAGGTTCGTATGTTGTAGTAATAGTAATATTTTCTTCAATAATGGCCAACGCAGCTGGAGATACAGGATTTATAGTAATGCCACCTATAGCGGCTATGCTCTTTGCAACGGTTGGGATGAATCCATTAGTGGGAATGATGGCAGCATATGCAGGTGTTGCAGGTGGGTTTAGTGCAAACTTAGTAGTTAATATGCTAGATGTATTGGTGGTAGGTTTTACACAATCGGCGGCTCAATTATTAGATCCCGAGTTTACGGTTAATCCTGCTGCAAACTGGTATTTTCTTATAGTTTCTACATTTTTATTAACTGGAGTAGCAGCATGGGTGACTTTGAAGATAGTAGCCCCTCGTATGGGAAAAGGGGATTTTGAGGTTGAAGATATAGAAGAGGTTCCTCCACAGGAAGTAAAGGCTTTAAAAGCTGCAGGTATAGCATTATTGATATATTTGGTTATATGTTTAGCATTGGCAATTCCCCAGAATGGTTTGTTAAGGGACCCTGAAACAAAATCATTGATAGAATATACTTCTCCATTGATGTCAGGATTGGTGCCATTGATTACACTCTTGTTTTTTATTCCTGGATATGTATTTGGTAAAGTTTCAGGAAAAATTAAAAGTGATAAAGATGTAGTATCAATGTTGGGCGAAGCAATGTCTGAAATGGGACCATATATAGTACTGTCCTTTGTAATAGCACAATTTATTAATTATTTTAATTGGTCAAATTTAGGTCTTATAATGGCTATAAAAGGGGCAGATTTTCTAAAGAGTATGGATGCACCAGGTCCAGTATTATTAATAGCTTTTATAATTATAAGTTCCATAATAAATATTTTTGTTGGAAGCGCATCGGCAAAATGGGCAATATTAAGTCCAATATTTGTTCCAATGTTTATGCTATTGGGATTTCATCCTGCATTGACACAAATGGCATATAGAATAGGTGATTCTATAACTAATGTTGTAACACCACTATTACCATATTTCGCAATACTAGTGGCATTTGCAAAAAAATATGACAAGAATGTGGGTATGGGAACACTTATAGCCAATATGCTTCCCTATACCATAGCTTATTTTATAATATGGTCTATATTGATAATAATATGGTACATTGTTGGTTTACCTTTAGGACCAGGGTCACCAATATTTATGCCATAATATGAATATAAAAAGGGTAATTAGCCAAAGGGCTAATTACCCTTTTTATATAGGACTTTAACTTCTATATAAAAATAAAATATCAACAAATATAGGTAAAAGATAAAGAAATTTTATTTTATTAATATTTTTAAATTTATAGAGAAAGGGGAAAATAGAGATATGGGGAAATAGAAAAATTATTTTGATATTTTGGAATTAAAAGGGTATATATTAATAAGATGATGACAATGTGGAGGTGTACGTTATGAAAAAGTTTATTACATTTGTATTTATAGTATTGATAATAGTAGGAATTACAGGAGGATGTTCCAATAATGATGAAAATAACAATTCGGAAATTTCACCAGAGAAAGAATTGGTAGTGGGTATGGAATTGGCATATCCTCCCTTTGAGATGACTGATGAAAAAGGGAATCCAACAGGTATAAGCGTAGATTTAGCCTATGCTTTAGGAGAGTATCTAGGAAGGCCTGTTAAAATAGAAAATATGGCTTATAGTGGCTTGATTCCATCGCTTACAACGAAAAAGATAGATTTGATAATTTCTTCTATGACTATAACAGAAGATAGGAAGAAAACAGTAGATTTTTCTATTCCTTATTCTAAGGCATATCTTTCGTTACTTATATCTAAAGATTCCCCTGTTGAAGATTTTCCTGATTTAAATAAACAGGGAGTAAAGGTAGCTGTGAAAAAAGGGACTACTGGGCATATATATGCAACTGAAAATTTGTCTGATGCAGAGATATTAGTATTTGAAAAGGAAAATGCATGTGTATTGGAAGTGGTACAAGGAAAGGCGGATGCATTTATATATGATCAAATGACTATATTTAAAAATTGGAAACGATATCCAGATGCTACTAAAGTACAGCTAAGTCCTTTCCAAGAGGATTACGAATATTGGGGAATTGCTATGAGAAAAGATGAAGCAGAACTTAAGGAAAAGGTAAATGCATTTATAAATGAGTACAAAGAAAATGGAGGATTTGATAATCTAGCTACTAAATATCTAAAGGAACAAAAAGAAGCCTTTGAAGAAATGAACATACCATTTTTCTTTTAATATATAAGACATAATATAATATCTTAGAAAGGGATGGACCAATGAATAAAGATGTATTTGGCATTTTTTATGAAAACACTACAGGAACGGATTCCTTAG
The DNA here is from genome assembly GCF_000620125.1 of Clostridiisalibacter paucivorans DSM 22131. Classification (NCBI taxonomy): domain Bacteria; kingdom Bacillati; phylum Bacillota; class Tissierellia; order Tissierellales; family Thermohalobacteraceae; genus Clostridiisalibacter; species Clostridiisalibacter paucivorans. The sequence goes on from NZ_KK211079.1 coordinate 8,424, forward strand.
TCAAAAGAATATTTAATTTTACAATTGTTGTTTCCATAGTTATAGGAATTCTCATATTTTCTATATCTAGATTGGACTATGACTTCTTTTGGCCAGTCATATTAAAGTATAGATATAAATTTATGCAAGGTTTTTATATGACCCTTGTTATTAGTTTTTTTTCTTTAATATCTTCCTTGATTATCGGTATAATATTGGCATTTGCAAGGAAGAGTAAGATATTAATATTTAATTATTTTAGTAGGCTTTATGTAGAAATAATAAGAGGAACTCCTTTCTTGGTACAGATATTTTTCTTTTATTTTATAATAGCCACAGCATTTGGTTTGGATAATAAGTATCTAATAGGAGTAATAATATTGTCCATATTTTCCAGTGCATATGTAACAGAGATAATAAGGGCAGGTATTGAGAGTATAGAAGGTTCTCAATTGGAAACGGCTAAATCTTTAGGATTTAGTACATATCAAAAATATAAATTTATCATAATACCTCAAGTAGTAAAAAGAATCATGCCTGCATTGGCGGGGCAATTATCTTCATTGGTTAAAGATTCTTCATTATTATCTGTAATTGCAGTTAGTGAATTCACTATGAATGTATTGGAAGTGGACTCCTTAACATTTAGGACATTTGAAAATCTATCCACATTGGGGTTGGGATATCTTTGTCTGACCATACCAATTTCTTTAATTTCAAAAACATTAGAAAGGAAATTCCACTATGAATCTTAAAATTGAAAATCTTACTAAAAGCTACAATGGAAATGTAGTGCTTGATAATATAAATATAGATATAGAAGATATACACTCATTGGTGATTGTAGGTCCTTCAGGAGGAGGAAAATCTACATTGCTTAGGATAATTGCGGGGCTAGAAAAGCCAGATAGTGGTAGCATAACTGTAAATGGAAACAAACTTGTATTTTCAGAGAAATATTTAAATGAGTACAGAAAAACAGTAGGCATGGTATTTCAATCATTTAATCTTTTTCCACATCTTACAGCAATTAGAAATATAACTTTGCCATTAGAGGAGGTGCATAAGTATTCCAAAGATGAATCTAAAAAAACAGCAGAGGAGTTATTAAGCAAATTTCAGCTTTTGGAACATGGAAATAAGAAGCCTATACAACTTTCGGGAGGTCAGAAACAAAGAGTAGCTATAGCTAGGGCATTGGCTATAAGCCCCCAATACTTACTTTTAGATGAACCTACTTCTGCACTAGATCCTGATTTGACATCTGAAGTATTGGAGACTATAAAGAAACTCAGGGAAGATAAGAGGGATTTGATGCTAGTGACCCATGAGATGGGTTTTGCTAGACAGGCCAGTGATTACATGATATTTGTCGCAGAGGGAAAAATTTTGGAACAGGGCAATAGTAAAGATATATTTACTAGCCCCAAGACGACACAATTAAAGAAATTTCTAAATAGAATACTAGAATGGAATTGATTAGTTAATGTAAATCATTAATAATTTTAACAATTTAATCTGATGAAAGGTGGAATTGATAATGAAAAAAGAAGAGTTAACTATTATAAAACAGGCTATCATAAATGAGATAGAAGGATATGAATTTTATAAAATGGCAGCTGAAAAGGCAAATACTATGGAAACTAAATCGGCATTTGAAGAATTGGCAAAAGAGGAATTAAAGCATAGTGAATATCTTCAGGATCTATTTAACAATATAAAGGATAATGAAGGAGACGATTTTAAATTAGCGTTCCTAGTAAATCCTCCATCTCCTAAAATATTTGATTGGGGAAAAATAGACAGAGATTCTGCCAGTCTTGCGGTATCTGTATTTGGAATAGGGGTACAGATGGAAAAAGAGTCAGTTGAATTTTATAAAAATGCCAAGGAAAAGACACGGTATGAAGAGGCTAAAAAGCTTTATGATATTCTTATAGGGTGGGAAAGGACCCATTTAGAGCAATTTGAAGAACAATATCAATTATACCAAGATGAATGGTGGAATAAACAAGGATTTGCACCATTTTAAAAAGTATAGGGGCTGTTATTTTACAGTCCCTATACTTTTGGGAAAAAAGGTACTGTTGTTATATTTTAGTATATTTTCTATCGTATCAGCATCTACTGGTTTGCTGAACAGATAACCTTGTCCAATATCGCAGTCATAAGATTGAAGAAATTTCAATTGATTAAAATCTTCGATACCTTCAGCTACAACCTTTAGTTTTAATGCCTTTGACATCTTGATAATGGATCTTACAAGAACTGCATCGTTGGCATCTGTAATTATATTTTTTACAAAACTTTTATCGACTTTAATGACATCTACAGGTAGATTTTTTAACTGATTCAGAGAAGAATATCCTACACCAAAGTCATCTAATGCGATCATAACACCTAAATTTTTGAGTTTGTTTAGTATATTTATATTTGATCCAAAGTTGTCTATAGTACTACTTTCGGTTATTTCTAATTCTAGATACTTACTATCTATACCTGTTTCTTGGATGATATCTTTTATCATAATATCTATATCGTCATATTTAAATTGTTTTAGAGATAGATTTACTGAAACTTTTATTGGATTAAAACCCTTTTCATGCCATAATTTATGCTGAATACAGGCAGTTTTCAATACCCATTTACCTATGGTAGCTATTAGGCCCGATTGTTCAGCTATGGGTATAAAGTCTAGAGGCATAATTATCCCTTTATATGGATTGTTCCATCTTATTAGTGCTTCTACTCCTATTAATTTTCCCGATTTTAAATCTATTTGTGGCTGATAGTGGAGTACAAATTCATTGTTATTTATGGCGCGTCTTAAGTCAGATTCTATACCAAAATCATTAATGGTTTTTTTATGCATATATGATTTATAAAAAGAGTGTTGATTTTTCCCATTATTTTTCGAATTATACATGGCTACATCAGCATTCCGCATAAGAACTTGTCTATCTGTTCCATCCTTAGGATAAATGGCAATACCTACACTGGCAGACATATAAATATTTTTATTATTTATTACAAATGGAAAACTGAAGGTCTTTAAAATACTATTAATATTGTCAATAATAATATCATTGTTTGAATTATGGTTTATCAATAGTGCAAATTCATCTCCACCCAGTCTACCCAATACGATATTATTATCTATAAAGGATTTTAGTCTTTGAGATACCGTTTTTAGCAATTGATCTCCCACTGTATGTCCAAAGGTATCATTTATATATTTAAAATTGTCTAAATCAAAATATATAAGTGCAAAGTTTGTATCATTTAATTTAGCATTTTCAATTTTTTTGTCCAAACTGTTTTCAAATGAAGTCCTGTTGGGGAGTTTGGTTAATTGATCAAAATATGCTAAATTACATATATCCTTCTCAGATTTTTTTCTCTCTGTTATATCTGTACCCATGGATACTACAGCAAAGGGCATATTATCCTTATTATAGAGTATATGGTTGTTCCATAGGATATCTCTAGTATTACCGTTTTTGCATAAAATTTTGTTCTCATGATTTTTTGCAGTATTACCTTGTTTGATTTTATCAAATGTTTTTCTCATATAAGGCATTATATCCTCTGGTATAATCAGGTCTAATAATTTTTTACCCAATGCTTCTTCCTGTGAGAAACCGGTGACTTTTTCTGCAAATCGATTAAATCGTATTATCCTTTTCGACATATTCCATACTATGATTATTATATTTGCACCATTTAATATGCTTTCGGAAAAATTTTTTTCCTTTCTCAAATTATCTTCGATATTTTTTATATTCGTTATATCTGAATGGGAACCAGCCATCCTGATAGCCCTTCCGTTATAATCCCATTGGGCTTTACCTCTAGCTAAAATCCATTTATAATCGCCATTTTTCGTTTTTATTCTATAGATATTTTCATAATGACCATGACCAGATTTCAAATATTTTTTGAGATAGGCTAATGCCTGGGAGACATCTTCAGGATGTATAAGGCTTTTCCATTGATCAAATGAATGTTTCAATTCATTTGTATCATATCCCAGCATATTTACCCACCTATCTGATAAAAATAGCTTATTTGACTTTATATCCCAATCCCATATGCCATCGTTGGCACCATTTATAGCTAGATTATACCTTTCTTTATGAATAATCAATCTTTTTTGACTCTTGTCTAATTCATTGTACTGATATCTCAATTCTTCTTCAATACTGGTCAGTTCTTTATGGGCAATTTCTAGCTTTTTGTAATTTTCTAGAAGTTTAACGGAAGTATTCTGTATAACATTCATGTCTTTTCGAATTAATATGTAGATTATTATTCCTGTTATTATTACAAAAGACAATCCCTTATATATTTGGAATAAGGTTATAGTATTATGATTATGTATGAACATGTCTAAAAGGATGTCCGATATCAATATCCATACTATTCCCCAAAACACATAGATAGTAGATATTTTTAATGGAATGTTATTGTTTTTTATTTTATTATAATATTTAATCATATCTTTATTTAAAATATGTTTTATGCTATTTATGGAGTAATGACTATTTTTAAAAAAAAGGGTCTTGAGTTTTTTAAACATATATATCCTCCAAAATTATGAGATTATTTTATATTAATGTTATATATTTACCCATGATAATATTGCTTAAATATATAAACTTACCATATTGTAAATACTTTGTTATTTATTTGTAAATATTAGGATGAGAAATAATATTAAAATAGAATTAACAAAAAAATTATGGAGGAATGCAGAATGAATAAAAATTTTTTAAAAGGTTTAGTGACCACTGCTATGTTAGCTACTTTGGTTATAGGTACCATATCTATAAGTGAGGCAGAAGAAAATAAGGATTTAAACAAAAGTGATTTTAGTATTGGCGAAAAGATAATAGTAGAAGAGTATGATATCAAGGATAATTACTATATAATTGACTATAAAAAGGGAGATGTTACAGGAGACGACAAAGAAGACGATATTTTACTAGTAGGTCATAAAATTAATGGTAAGGAAGATATATTTGCTGATGATTTAACTGTATTAGTAAAGGATAGTGATGATGGATTCAAAAAGGCTACATATAAGGATTTTGCAGGATATAGTGGAAATTTGTTTGTTGGAGATTTTACTGGAGATAAAATAGATGATGTAATGGTATCGGCAGATACAGGAGGTAGTGGTGGCATAATAGAACATATGATTGCAGTATTTACTGAAGAAAATTCCAAGGTTATATTTGACAATGAAGATAATGAGGGATTACAAATAAAGGCCAAATTTGAAGATGATTTTAAGGCAGAGGTAGAGATTGAAGAATTGAAAAAGACTATTAAGTTAGACATAAGTGCTGGGAAAGATGACTATATTGAACAAGGCATATATGATGATTCAGGGGAGCTTTTACAAAAAATAGAGCCATGGATGAACCCTATTTCATTAGCAGAACCAGTATATAATCCCATAGAGGAAAAGTATGAATTAAGGGCTTACCAGAGAATAGTAGGGTCATGTAATGCTGATACCATATCTTATATGGAAGAAAGATGGTCATATAATGATGAAGATTGGGATTTAACAGAGCTTAAATATCACACATATATAGTAAAATAAGTTAGTAGATAGTAGATAGTAGTTATTAGTTAGTAGTTGATGGTGGAAATCCTGTGGATTTCATCATTGAGCTACTAACTTATTTTATATTGTCAAGAATCTTACTGGATATATTATCCAGTGTTTTTTGTGTTAAAATGTATTATTATAATGTATTGAGAAAAGAGGCGATATTATGTTTAATTTAGACACCTGAGTATCTTATATAGCAGATAATACTAGTAAGATTATCTGTGAAGCCTTTGGAGAAAGGCTAAAAAAAGTTGGAGTTACAAGGGTACAGTGGATAGCATTATATTATTTAAATAGATTTGGTGATATGAAACAGAAAGAATTGGGCGAAAAGATGCATGTTAAGGAATCATCAATTGCAAGACTTATAGATAGAATGGAAAGAGATGAGCTTATAGATAGGGTTAAAAGCAAAGAAGATAGAAGGATAACCAATATCAGATTAACAGAAAAAGGAGCTAAATACATACAGAAATTATTACCAGAAGGAGAAAAGTTCAACAATATAGTCTCTAAAGATATTTCCGAAGAAGATATGGATATCTTTAAAAAGGTATTAAATAAAATGGTGGATAATATAAATAGTATGAATAATGATTAACAAAAAAACACACATTATATCTATATGTGTGTTTTTTATTTAAGACAGAGATATAAAATAATCACTGATTTTGTCATTAGACTACTAACTATGAACTACTAGCTAATAACTTATACACAGTTTCATAAATTTTACAAAATACATCTTTATTCTACATCTCTGCAATAATCAACACTTGATAACAATCTAAGACACACATCATGTTTATATGTGTGTTTTTTGTATATTTATTGACAAACTTCGAGTTACTTGCTATACTAATTATTAGTATGGCAAGTAAAATAAAAGGAGGAATTTATTGTGGCTAAAAATGTAAGAGAAATGTTAAATAATTTTACCAGTGGATTGGAATCTCTCAGTACTACTAATGAAAAACAAGTTAGTGCTTTTATGAATTTACTGGGTTCATCTTATGAGCCTGGGGCGTTGGATCTAAAGACTAAAGAACTTATGAGTGTAGCTATAGGTATATATAATAGATGTGAATATTGTATAGTATTCCATACTTATAAGGCATTTGAAGCAGGGGCTACTAAAGAAGAAATACTTGAAGCTGCTATGGTATCTGTAGCATTTGGTGGGGGACCATCAATGGCATATAGTGTAACATTGCTTAAAGATGCAATTGAGGAATTTGAAAAGGATTTCAAATAGGATATATATATGGTGGACCTTAGCGTCCGCCTTTATTATAATTACTTTTTACATGAAAGTACTGTTTTAATTATGTTTTTGGCTAAAATAGATCAATGAAGTATTTATGAAGAAATATAAAGACTTTTGGAAAGGAATGTAAAACAATGAATATAGAAGTCAAATTAGATAAATTATCTGGACATGCTAAATCAGGTGAAATAGGAAAAGTATATAAAGATAAGGGAAGTAATGTGAAATTGGGTGATGAACTCTTTGATATTGAGTCTAATAAGGGAAATATTACTATAACTTCCGATATAACAGGAAAAATATTAGATATACATGTAAATGTAGGTGATAAGGTTTCTATAGGAGATATATTGTTGACAGTAGAAGGAGAGAAAGAATCTAATGAGGAGATAGCTGCTAAAAAAGTGAAATCTACAGGATTCAATTATATGGGAGGATTATTGAAACCTAAAAAGGAAGAGATATCAGCAGATATAACTATTATAGGAGGAGGCCCTGGTGGATATGTGGCAGCCATAGAGGGAGCTAAATTGGGAGCTAAGATTGTGCTGATAGAAAAGGAATCTATGGGAGGTACTTGTCTTAATTGGGGGTGTATTCCTACAAAGGCTTTGGTGAGAAGTGCTGAGATATTTAATCTTATGAAAGAGTCTAAAGATTATGGTGTAATTGGAGAGAATATCTCCCTAGATATGAAAAGGGTTATAGATAGAAAAAAAGATATAATAAATGAATTGGTACAGGGAATAGAATATCTTATGGGAAAAAATAAAATCTCTGTGTTGAAGGGAAATGGAGAAGTAATAGACAAAAACACTGTTTTTGTAAAAAATGGTAATAAAGAAACTACCATTAAAACTAAAAATATGATTTTAGCTACAGGATCTAAACCTGCAATACTTCCCATAGAGGGAAATGATGCCAAGAATGTTTTAACGAGTAAAGAATTGATGAGTATAGACTATGTGCCAGATAGTCTAATAATAGTTGGTGGTGGAGTAATAGGTATGGAATTTGCCTTTATATTCAATGCATTTGGCTCCAAGGTTACTGTGATTGAATACGCCAGAGACGTATTGGCTGTATTAGATAAAGATGTGAGGGAAGAGATTAATAAAATTGCCAAAGAGCGAGGTATAACCATTTATACAAGTTCTAAAGTTAATGAGATTATAGATGCTGAAGATGGAAGGTCATTGGTGAAATTTGAAAAGGACGGTATAGATAAATATATAACAGGAGATAAAATTCTCATGTCTGTGGGAAGGCAACCATACTATGGAGAGTTAGATTTACAAGATATAGCAGTACAATTAAATGAAAATGGTAAGGGTATAAAGGTAGATGACAAGATGGAGACAACATGTGAGGGCATATATGCTATAGGCGATGTAACAAATAAAATTCAATTGGCCCATGTGGCATCTCATCAAGGGATAGTTGCAGTAAATAATATTATGGGTAAAAATGCAAAGATGGACTATACAATTATACCTAGTGCAATATTTACTAGTCCAGAAATAGCCACAGTTGGGTTATGTGAAAGAGAAGCTAAGGATAATGGAATCGAGATATCCATAGGCAAATTTCCATTTGGTGCCAATGGGAAGGCACTGACATTGGGAGAAAAATCTGGATTTGTAAAAATTATAGCCGATAAGAGTAGTCAAGTAGTATTGGGAGGTGCTATAATTGGGCCGCATGCTACAGATTTAATTCATGAGATTACATTGGCAATAAAAAATAAATTGAAATTAGAGGACATAATAGAGACTATACATGCACATCCAACTACAGCAGAGGCCATACATGAGGCATCTTTGGCAGCAACTAATCATGGGTCATTACATTTTTGATAAAAGGGAATATTAAACTACAAACTACTAACTGTTTCATTTATGTTAAAATAGAAGTAAAAAAGAGGTTGAATATATGAGATGGTTGGATAAAAGATATCATTCCCTTAATTATGAACTTAGGAAGTTGTTTGGGAAAAAGGTAATTAAGCTTTCGTTAAATGGAGGATTTACTTGTCCCAATCGAGATGGGACTATAGGTACTAAGGGATGTTTATTTTGTAGTGATTATGGTTCAGGGGAATTTGCAGGGAATAAAAAATTGTCTATAAAAGAACAGATTTTTCAGCAGATAGATCTCCTCTCTGATAAATGGAGAACAGGAAAGTATATTGCATATTTTCAAAGTTTTACTAATACCTATGGAACGATAGAAGATTTACGAGATAAATATGAACAGGCCCTTTCTGTTGAGGGGGTAGTGGGACTGGCTATAGCCACTAGGCCCGATTGTCTTTCTGAAGATATATTGGACCTATTGGAAGAATTCAGCAACAAATGTTATCTATGGGTTGAATTGGGATTGCAGACTATACATGACGATACAGCAAGGTTAATTAGAAGGGGATACCCTTTAATGACCTTTGATGATGCACTAAAGAGGTTGAGAAGTAGGGGAATAAATGTGGTAGTGCATCTGATATTAGGCCTTCCTAAAGAGGATTATAAAGATATGATTGAATCTGTAAAATATGTATCTGAAGAGGATATTCAAGGTGTGAAGTTTCATCTAATGCATATATTAAAGGGTACAGATTTGTATGAATATTATAAAGAGCATCCCTTTTCTCTGTTGAGTAAAAATGAATATATATCTATAGTATCAGATGCCATAGAAATACTTGATCCTAATATTGTCATCCATAGATTAACTGGAGATGGAGCAAAGGATATGTTAATTGCCCCTAGATGGAGTTTAAACAAACTAGGGGTGCTTTCGGGAATAGATATGGAATTGAAGCGAAGGAATTCTTATCAAGGGATTAAAAGTGAATAGTATTTTTTATTTAATATACCCATTTATGGGTATATATTTTTTTGAAAGGAAAAAAAGGGGTGATATTTTAAAATGAGTAAAAAACAGAAATTAATGACAGGAAATCAAGCGATAGCAAGGGGGTTTTATGAAGCAGGTGGATTATTAGCTGCTAGTTATCCTGGTTCTCCAACAGTGGATATAATGGAGTCTATTCAGAAAGACTATGGTGAAGAAATATATGGTGAATTTAGTGTAAATGAAAAAGTGGCTCTAGAAGTTGGTATAGGAGGATCCTTTGCAGGTGCAAGGTCCATGGTAAGTATGAAACATGTTGGGGTTAATATTGCAGCAGATCCTCTTATGACATTTACTCAAACCAGAACCAATGGAGGATTTTTATTAGTAACAGGTGAAGATCCTGAAATGGCTAGTTCACAAAACGAACAGGACAATAGGATATTTGGAAAGTTTGCTCATATGCCTATATTAGATCCAAGTGATAGTAATGAGGCGAAGGAATTTGTAAAAATAGGATTAGATATAAGCGAAAAGTATGGAGCACCAGTTATGCTTAGGATTACCAGTAGACTTTGTCACAGTAGAAGTGCAGTGGAATTAGGAAATAGAGAAGAAAAGGATATATCAGGTTTTCCCAATGGCATTAGTAATTTTGGTATGATACCTCCTAATACATACAGAAAGCAATATGAAATGAAAGAAAGAATAGAGAAATTAGCAGAAGATGCATGTAATATGTCTATAAATGTTTTGGAAGAAGGGAAAAATGACGATGTATTAATTATCACATCGGGACTTGTATACAATAATATTAAAGAATTGGGACTAGATGTATCAATATATAAACTGGGTATGGTATTTCCACTACCTATAGAAAAAATACGAGGATTATCTAAAAAATATAATAGAATAATAGTGATAGAAGAGTTAATGCCTTTTATAGAGAATGAATTAAAAATAAATGATATACCCTGTGAAGGGAAGAAATATTTTTCTTTTACTGGAGAATTAAATACCGAGAATATTGAAAAAGGACTATTTGATGCAGGGATAATTGAAGACTTCAAGTATAAAGAGGAATCTCAAGTTGAAACTGTGGGAAGGCTACCGATGTTTTGTGCAGGATGTCCCCATAGACCAGTATTCGATATACTTAAAAAATCTAAGACAAAGGTAATAGGAGATATAGGCTGTTATTCTATGGGAGTATTGTATCCATTGGAAGTATTAAATTCAGTAATCAGTATGGGTGCAAGTATTGGCATAATGAAGGGAATGACAAAGGCTTTAGGAATGAAGGATAAGAGAGAACCTATAGTTGGAGTTATAGGTGATGGTACATTTTATCATTCTGGGATGACAGGGGCTGTAAATATGTTACATAAATTAGACCCAGAGGATAATATGACATTAATAATTCTAAACAATGGGACTACTGCAATGACAGGAGGACAACATACAGGTAGTTCTGGAAATTATACTCCAGATGATGATATGGATATAGATATGGTGGAACTTTTGAATTCCATGGGATTTGATAGAATAAAGGTGGTAGATCAATTTAAGTATAAGGAAGCCAAAAAGACCATAGAAGATGAGATCAAGTACCCTGGTCTTTCCATAGTTATCACGACTAGACCTTGTGCACTTAGATTTAAGATAAAAGAACCCCATTTTTATGTGGATCCAGAAGTATGTATAGGATGTAGAAGCTGCGTGAGAACCAATTGTCCACCTATAAAGATGAAAAAGTATGATGGTATAGATAAGCTAAAATCATCCATAGATAGTGATATGTGTGTGGGATGTTCTGTATGTGCCCAAGTCTGTCCAGTTAATGCTATAAAGAGATCGGAATAAGGGGGAGAAAATCTGTGAATGAAAAAAATATAATTTTAACAGGTGTTGGAGGACAAGGATTAGTTTTGACTACTCAAATAATCTGTGAAGCAGCATTTGATGCAGGATATGATGTAAAAAGCAATGATGTAGTAGGTCTGTCTCAAAGAGGGGGCAAGGTTTGGGGCAGTGTAAGGATCGGAGAAAAGATATATTCTCCCAATGTGCCACCTAAATCAGCAGATATATTATTGGCATTGGAACCTTTAGAGGGATTGAGGTGGAGTGGTGCATTGAAAGACAATGGAGTAATTATTATGAATGTCCACGAAGTAGCGCCTGTATTTGTAATAGCGGAAAAAGAAGAATATCCTAGCAATATAGAGGAAGAATTATCTCAAAAATATGAAGTCAATGCCATAGATGCAGTTAAGGAAGGCAATAAATTGGGTTCGTCAAAGGTTGCAAACACATTTTTATTAGGAAAAATGGCTAATTATATGGAAATACCTTTGGATTCATGGAAAAAAGCAATTAGGGAGAATGTTCCTAAAAAATTTGTGGATATGAATATTGAAGCATTTGATATAGGATATAGATATTAGAATAGATATTTATTAGGTAATAGAGGTATAAAAAGTTAGTAGTTTGTAGTTGATAGCTAGTAGTTGATGGTTAAATGCCTATGGATTACATCATTAAACTAGTAACTATTAACCATCGACTACTAACTTTTTTATTAATATGGAGGATTTTGTTGAAAAATATAGAATTCTACAGTATTAATGAAAAGGGGGGTAAAAAATGCAAAAAGAGAACAAATCTTTGGCAATAATAAACAGTACAGTAGCTGAAATAAAATTAAAACCAGAATTCAATAGTGAAATGGCAGATGAGGGTTTATTTGGTATGGTTGTGGAGGTATTAGAAGACTTAGGTCAGTGGAAAAGGATACAGACCCATTATAGATATCAGGGCTATATACATAAAGATGATTTAGTTATAGATAATAATTACGCAATATATTGGAAAGATAATGCACAAGCAGAGGTATCTCATGCAGTTATTGATGTAATGGCAGCACCTAAATATCAAAGCTACAGATTAAATGTATTGACTAGGGGTGCTAGAATAATATCTACAGGAAATACAGAAGAACAATGGGCAGAAGTAGTCTTGCCCAATGATAAAAAAGGATGGGTTAGAAAAGACCATTTGGGAAGCCCTGTAAATTTAGATATAAAAAAAGACGATGAAGAAGTTATAAGGCAAAAATTAGTAAAGACAGCAATGTTTTATTTAGGTACTCAATATAGATGGGGAGGAAAGAGTCCTCTAGGAATAGATTGTTCAGGATTATGTTCTGTATCTTATTTATTGAATGGAATAATTATATATAGGGATGCCCACCTAAAGAAAGAATATATGAAAGAAATATCCCTCGAAGAGATAAAGCCTGGAGATTTATTGTATTTTCCAGGACATGTAGCTATGTATATAGGTGATGATAAATATATACACTCAACATCTAAATCCAGTGGAGTAGTTATAAATAGCTTGAATCCAAAAGACAGGGATTATAGAAAAGATTTGAGAGATGATATTATAGCAATAGGAACTATATTTAAAGGCAAATAGGGTATAAAAAATAATAAAATATAGTCTAAAGTATTTATATGAGATATTAAGTAGAGTTAAAGATTATGATATAATTATTGTGTTTAGACTAAAGATTTCAGTAGACCTTGGAAAAACCAAGGTCTTTATTTCAATTTATCTGAAAATGTGTAATATTATAACAATTGTAGGGAGATATCTATGTTTAATAAATTATTTATGTATGAAGATAATAGGGAAATCCCAGAAGAATATATGGGTGAATTTGATAAAAAGATTGATAATATAAACACTTTAAGAACTAATATGTTTTTGAAGATATTTATAATTATACAGATATGTATGCTTATTATAAATAATACTGTATTTGAAAGTCAGATAAAAGAAATTTATATAGGCATGTCTACGGTAGGTATTGTATCGGGAATTATTTTTTTTATTATATTATACAGATTTAATGATATACAGATGAATTATTTTCAGATAATATTAGTTATATTTTTTCTATTATGGAGTGCCCTGTATGCATTGTTTGATCATGTATCCCACGGGCTAATAACTATATATAATATGATGCTGTTTGTATTTCCAATAATATATTTTAAATATAGAAATTATATGATTATAAGTGGTATAATCCATATATTTTTTATACTATCATATATAGTCATGAACAGTAATTTTGAGAAGGTATCTATAATATTGTCTAATTCTACTATGTTTTTATTTATATCATGGTTAATTGCTAGGGGATTGTATATTGATTTTATAAAAAGATTTTTAAATGAGAAGGAAATAATAAATAAAAATGAGCAGTTGATACGGTTTTCTAAGATCAAAGATGCTCTTATAGAAATAAGTAATTCTATAATAAAATTGGACAATATTTATGATCTTTATGATATTGTACTTGAAAAGGCATTGGATTCCATAACAGAGGCATATATAGGGAGTGTGCTTATATTGAATGAAGACTCTTATTTTACTATAGTTGCCAGTAGGGGATTTAGTGAGGATATGGTAAACACATTTAGAATGCCCATAGAAGATTCCTTTATATGGATAAAGAGCAATGGCAATATTGAAAAGACCGTTATAATGAATGATTTAGACCCTATAAAAGATAAGACTAGGATTAGTTTTTTAGACAGTAAAGAGGGGATAGATATAAAGTCTTCTATTAGTTCTCCAATAATGGTAGACGGAAAACTATATGGATTAATAAATATTGATAGCAAAAGAAAAAATGTGTTTGACAGTATGGATGTAGATATAATCGATTATATAAGTCATCAATTGAGTAATGCTATAAAATCTAGGGGGATATATGAAAAGACAGTTTATTATTCACGATTTGATGAGCTTACAGCTATATATAATAGAAGATATTTTGAAGAACGATTAAATAATCTGATGGAGGAGAATACAGAAGGGGATTTAGAATTTATTTTGGTCATATTTGATTTGGACAATCTTAAGACAATAAATGATAATTATGGACATCTAGTAGGGGATCAATATATATTGAAAGGTATATCTATGATAAAATCCTTTATAGATGATGGAGACATTTTAGGTAGATTTGGAGGAGACGAATTTGTAGGGATATTTTTTAATAAAAATTATAATGAATTTATAGAAAGAATTAATTATCATTTAAATGACAATAAAAATATATTATTTAAAGATGATGACAAAGAAGTCAGATGCAGTATAAGTTATGGTGTAGCTCAATATCCTAAGGATGGTAATAATCTAATAGAGATTGTTAAAGTTGCCGATAAGAGAATGTATAGACATAAAAAACGGAGGGGAGATTAAAATAAGTGTCAAATAAAGCATTGGAGCGACAATGGGCTAGATATAAGTACAAAGTAATGGATAAGTCCTATAGTATATATAAAGAAATCAGTCAAAAGATGGGTAGAGATATATATGACTTAGAAAAATTCTATATGGATATACAAAGGGCATTGGATTTAGATAATGACAAGGGACAACAGCTAAATACCTTTTATCATATATGGGGATACTTCAAGAATATAGTTGATGAAACTGAAAAGCAAGGGGTATTTTTATTATTAGATGGATTTAAAAATGATAAATCCACATATGGAGAAGTGAAGTCATATTTATACTTTTTATCTGAGAAATATGATATAGAGTATTTATTAAATAGTTATTATTTCAATGATTAAATAAATGTTCACATATGAGACTAAATCTATCAAAACATCCATATATGGGAGTTTATGGGTTTAATATTGTGATTAGTAGACATAACCCTGTTGAAGGATAGCCTAGTATCTTATACGCTATATTAAGATATATCAGCATATTTTACAATATTCAGTATATTATATATAATTAATATTGGTTAGAAATTGATTTATTTGGATTATTGGATATGTTAAAACCCGTAAATAATACGGGTTTTTTGTTTTAAAAAAATAAAGGAGGAAGATATTTTGTTATTTAAAAGATTTTCAATAGTAATATCAATCTTATTGGTATTGACATTGTCAGTTGTTGGATGTAGCGGAGGAGATACTGCTACAGATGGAGATGGAAAGGAAGAGATAGTAATAGGAAAAGTACCATATCCCCAAGAATGGATACCAGCCAATATCATAAAGCATGTGGCTGAGGAGAGGGGATATTCTGTTAAGATGTCAGAGGGAGATATAGGATTTATATTTTTAGGACTATCTCAAGGAGATATAGATATATACCCAGATGTATGGTTGCCAACACTGCATAAAAACTATGCAGATAAATATGGAGATAAAATAGAACTCACAGGGATTCTTTATTCAAAGCCTGATATGGGATTTGCAGTTCCAGATTATGTGGACATAGATTCTATAGAAGAACTTAAGGGTAGAGCTGATGAATTTGATGGCAGAATAATAGGAGTGGAACCCAGTGCAGGTATGATGTTGACAGCTAAAAAGACAGTAGAAGAGTATGGATTAGAAAATTATGAAATTATGGAGGGAAGTACCCCAGCATTATTAGCAGAACTGGAGAAGGCCACAAAGAATAATGAGCCAATGGTATTTCTAGCTTGGAGACCTCATACTATGTTCCAAAATTATGATATAAAAGTATTGGAAGACCCTAAGGATGTATGGGTATTAGATGATGTATTTACCGGTGTACACCCTACTCTTAAAGACAAAGCACCAGATATATATAAATTAGTTCAAAATTTAGAGGTTTCAATAGAGGATATGGAAGAGATGTTAGATAAAATGGAGTCAGAGGAAAATACTTTAGAAGAATTGACTAAAGAATGGTTAGAAGAAAACAGAGAAAAAATAGATAGTATATTAAAGTAAAATGGCAGTTATACGAGGTGATTGTGTGTCAAAGATAGAAATAAAGAATCTTTATAAGATATTTGGGAAAAATCCTAACAAGGCTATGGAGCTTATAAAGAAAGGTTTAGATAAAGATAAAATAATGGAAAAAACTAAACAGGTAGTGGGTCTAAATAATGTGTCTTTATCAATAAATGAAGGTGAAATTTTTGTAGTAATGGGGCTTTCGGGAAGTGGAAAATCTACTTTGATAAGATGCTTAAATAGGCTTATAGAGCCCACATATGGCAGTATTAATATAGATAATAAAGATATAGTAAAGATGAACCATAAGGATCTCTTGGATGTGAGAAGAAAAAAGATGGGGATGGTTTTCCAGAGTTTTGCATTATTTCCTCATATCACTGTATTGGACAATGCTGCATACGGATTAAAAATACAGGGATATGATAAAGATGAAAGGAGAAAGCTTGCAGCAAATGCTTTGGAAAGTGTAGGACTAGCAGGATGGGAAGATAGCTATCCTCAAAATTTAAGTGGAGGGATGCAACAAAGGGTAGGACTGGCCAGGGCATTGGCCAATGATCCCGATGTACTATTGATGGATGAAGCATTTAGTGCTTTAGACCCTCTTATCCGTGGAGAGATGCAAGATGAGCTTATGGAACTCCAAAGTTCTATGAATAAGACTATAGTATTTATCACCCATGATTTAGATGAGGCATTGAAACTGGGAGATAGGATAGCTTTGCTTAAGGATGGTGAGGTGGTCCAAGTGGGTACTCCAGAGGAAATATTAACAGCACCTGAAACAGAGTATGTAGAAAAATTTGTTGAAAATGTAGATAAGACAAAAACCCTTACTGCCAGTCAAGTTAT
This sequence comes from Clostridiisalibacter paucivorans DSM 22131, assembly GCF_000620125.1. NCBI lineage: Bacteria > Bacillati > Bacillota > Tissierellia > Tissierellales > Thermohalobacteraceae > Clostridiisalibacter > Clostridiisalibacter paucivorans. The sequence goes on from NZ_KK211079.1 coordinate 25,804, forward strand.
GAAAAAACCCAAGGCATTAGTTTATCTGAAGGATGGTCCTAGAGTGGCATTGCATAAGATGAAGGAATATGGATTTGATAGTATGTTTGTAGTAGATAAGAACAAGAAAGTAAAGGGCATATTAACAGATGACGATGCAGCGAAGGCATTGAAGGAAAAGAATAAGGATTTATTGGAGTATGTAAAAAAAGATTTTGATGAAGTTAATCCAGATACTGTAGTCAATGATATGTTCGACACTATGGCAGAGGCCAATGGACCTGTAGCTGTGACTTCTGATGATGGGTATTTGAAGGGCATAATAGTTAGAGCCACCATATTCCAAGGGCTTGCTGGAGGTGAAAATTATGCTGAATAATTTTTCCATACCATTGAAAGAAGTAGTAAATAATTTCTTTGAAGATATAGTACCATCTATAACACCATTTACCAATGAAATAAGTGATTTTTTAGATAGCATATTACAGAAATTAGAATCTATTTTGCTAAGCGTAAATCCCATAATAATTATGGTATTATTAGGAATATTGGCATTAGTCTTAGCTGGAAAAAAGATGGGAATATTTACGGTAGTAAGTCTTTTAGTGATTTCAGGATTAGATATATGGGAACAGGCGATGAGTACACTATCTCTAGTCTTGACGGGGACATTTATAGCATTACTAGTGGGGATACCTTTAGGAGTGTTGGCATCTCAGAGCAAAGTTATGGAGAGAATATTGAGACCTATATTGGATTTTATGCAGACATTGCCCAGCTTTGTATACTTAATTCCAGCAGTGATATTCTTTGGATTAGGTAAAGTTTCTGCATTGGTTGCCATACTTATATTTGCAATGCCACCTGCCATAAGGCTTACTAATTTAGGTATAAGGCAAGTAGATGAAGATAAGGTTGAGGCTGCAAAGGCATTTGGTTCCAATAGGATTCAAATACTTAAAGAAGTACAGCTTCCATTGGCATTACCTACCATAATGGCAGGTGTAAATCAGTGTATAATGATGGCATTGTCTATGTCTGTCATAGCTGCTATGATTGGAGCAGGAGGACTAGGTAGAGATGTATTGACTGCAATGCAGACAGTAGATATAGGATTGGGTGTTGAAGGTGGAGTTGGCATTGTGTTGATAGCCATTCTTTTAGATAGAATTACAGAGAACATAAGTAAAGGACAAGAAACAGCTTAAAAGTCGGGATTTCCCGACTTTTTCTAATGCATGTAATTAAATTGTAACCCATTTCACAATATGGTTAATATATATTATACTTAGAGTAGAAAAGTGCCGTAGTGAAAATACAATTGTGGGGAGTAATAATATATGAAAAGAAAAATATTTTTATTTATAATAGCATTTGTGATGATATTTTCATCGGGCTGCGAATATCAAGCTATAAAATCACCTATGGAGTTAATAAAAAAACCAAAGCTTGATTCTAATAAAGATAGGATGAAAAAGGTAGTGACAAGCTATTTAGAGAGAAATGAAAAACTAATAGTACCTATTAAATCCAGTGGACTAGGGGCTATAAATATAATGGATATAGATAATGATGGGATAGATGAGATAATTTCATTTTTCAAAAATGAGCAAGAGTATAAAGTTGGAGTGTTAATATTAAAAGACAATAAAGATAAATGGAAAAAGACATATATAGAAGGTGTAGGTAGGGATATCGCATATGCACAGATAGCAGATATTACAGGAGATGGATTTTTAGAGTTAATAGTAAGTTGGATGGGGAGTTATGAGCTTGAAAAGGAAATATCCATATATGATTTCAAAGATGATGAACAGTATATGTTATTTAATAATAATTATTCTGAAATAGTTATTGATGATTTTGATGGAGATAATATAATGGAGCTATTTACACTGAACCTTGATAGAAATATTCAACAACCAAAGGCAAATGGACAATTATATAAATATGAAAAGGGCATTTTTAATTTAACAGATAGCATTGACATCGATCCATATATAAATGGATATTATAATGTTATATCTGGAAAGGCTTCTATAGATAAAAAAGGAGTATTTGTAGATGTAGGACTTGGAGCCCATTCAGCTGCTACTATTTTACTTATAGTAGAAGATGATAGAATTTATGATGTATTTGATAGTAAAAGTAATTATAATGAAACCTTTAAGCCTTATGGTGTAGAGAGTAAAGATATTGATGGTGATGGTATCATAGAAATAGGTAATTTACAGGCGCCTTCAGGGTATGAAAGTGCTTCAATGGCAGGTACCCCTTGGATAACCAATTGGTTTAAATGGATGGGAGATAAAGAATTGGAACTGGTTAGGGAGGAATATTATAATTATCAAGATGGATATAAGTTTATATTTCCAGAAGAATGGAATGATAAAATTACATTGGAAAAATCATCGGGTGATGAATCTAATTGGTTGAAATTAAAATATATAGATAAAAAGACTAAGAGAGTGATTCCCATATATAAAATTTCATTATGGGATAGGGAAGAATGGCAGGATCATGAGGTCAGTGAAGATGTTGTAATAATTGAAGACAATATAAAGACATATGTAATAGAAGAGGTATGGAAAAAGGGATATGTGCCATCCAGAGTAAAGAAAGTACTTTTGAGTAGCTATGAAATTGAAGAAAGCTTTGTTTTGATAAAGAAGTAAAAAAGTTTTTAGTTGTTAGAAAAGAAGATAATGCAGGGACTAACAATGGAGGTGTAAGATATGAGCACTAATATACTTGTACTTGAGGATGAAGATACAATAAGAAAATTTGTAAAGGTAAATTTAGAAAGGAATAAATTCAATGTAATAGAGGCTAGAACTGGAGAAGAGGCATTGGAAAAAGTAGAGAACTTTAAAGATATAGATATATCTATATTGGATGTCATGTTGCCAGGTATAGATGGTTTCCAAGTATGTAATAAATTAAGAAATGATTACCCTAATATGGGGATTATAATGCTTACTGCACGAACTCAAGACATGGACAAAGTAATAGGTCTAGATTTGGGTGCAGACGATTATGTGACGAAGCCCTTTAGTCCTGTGGAACTGGTTGCTAGAGTCAATTCCTTACTTAGAAGGATTAAAATAAATGGTGAAAAGAAAGAGGATAGTATAATAGTTCAAGGAATATTCAAGATGGATTTGGAATCTAAGAAATTTTACAAGGATGATGTTGAAATACAGCTTACACCTACAGAGTTTTCTATAATGAAATCCTTTATGGAAAATCCAGATAAGGCCCTTAAAAGAGATCAACTTTTAAATGAAGTATGGGGTATAGACTATATAGGAGATTTGAAGGTAGTAGATGTAAATATAAGAAGGCTTAGAAAAAAGATTGAGGAAAATTCTTCAGATCCTAAATATATAGAAACTATCTGGGGATATGGGTATAGATGGAAGAGGGAAGATTAAAGTGAAGAGTATTAAGAAGTGGATAATATTACAATATACCATAGTTATATTTATTACTATATTTATATTCGAACTATTATTTTTTATCGGGATAAGACAACATTATTATGGGAATATATCTCAAGTACTTCAGGATAAGGCATTATTTTCTTCAAATTTCTATAGTAAATATCTTAATTATTCTTCCATAGAATATAAAGCAAAATATATTATTGAAAACACATCCGATGAATATGCGGAGATTCAAGTAATAGATTTAGACGGAAATATAATTCAGACTTCTACAGGATTTTTTAGTGATATTAAAGTAGATACAATGGATTTTACCAATGCATTATTAGGTAAAATAACATCATGGAGAGGGGAAAGGATCAATACTGGTGAATCGGTTATAGCAGTTTCAGCACCATTAAAGGACGGAGATGATATAAAAGGGGTTATAAGATATGTGACATCTATTGAAGAAGTAAATAAAGTAGTGAACAAATTAATAATACAATTGTTAGTATTGGGATGCATTATACTTATCGTTGTATTATCATTGAGTATGTTATTGGCTAGGTCTATAATAAATCCTATTAATCAATTAAAAAAGGTGTCTGCAAAAATGGCCACAGGGGATTTTTCTGCTAGGGTTAGAAATATAAAAGACAATGAGATTGGAGAACTTGCCAATACTTTAAACTATATGGCTGAAGAGATAGTCAAGAGCAATAATGTAAAGAATGATTTTATATCATCTATATCTCATGAAATAAGGACCCCCCTTACATCTATAAAAGGATGGATAGAGACTATGCTTTTAGGAGAATTAGACAATAAAGAAGAAATAAAGGAAGAATTATCAATAATATCATCGGAGACCAATAGATTGACAGACTTAGTAGAAGAATTATTGGATTTTTCAAGATTTCAATCGGGTAGGATGGAAATACAACTGGAAAAAGTAGATTTGGGTACTTTAATTACTGATGTAATTAAACAGTTTCTCCCTAGGATTAAGAGTAAAGATATTACCCTAGAATATACAATAGACGATGAAATTACTTATATAGTAGGAGATTATAATAGACTCAAACAAGTGCTTATAAATATATTGGACAATGGCATAAAATTTACCCATTCTGGAGGTAAGATACAAGTAACTACAGAGTTAATAGATAATTATATAGTTGTATGCGTGAAAGACAACGGTATAGGAGTAGACAAAGAAAAATTAAATAAATTAACAGATAAGTTTTACAAGGGAGATGCCAGATATCCTGGTAGTGGATTAGGTTTAGCTATAAGTGACGAAATAATAAAGCTTCATAATGGAAAAATGGTTATAGACAGCCAAAAAGGACTGGGCACAAAGGTATGTATTTTTTTAAAAAATCCCTTGTTGACAGATAAGTAAAACAAAAATGTGTAAAGTATATAGTTGGTATAATCTTAATATATTTTGTCGTCGACCTCCAGTAGTGCAAAAACCCCTGGAGGTCGACGACAATTGTTTTTTTGTATAAAAATCAATATATTAAAGAAAATTACTATAATTAGAAGGATTTTTTATTGTTATGTAGAATATATTAGAAGAGGAAATTTGGAATTGGTATTTTTTGTACATTGGGATAGTTACTGCATCACAATGGGTTATTACTTTACCTATGAGGAATTGAAACTCAAT
>NZ_KK211079.1:32021-40942 GCF_000620125.1 Clostridiisalibacter paucivorans DSM 22131
CACGGTTATTACTTTACCTATGAGGAATTGAAACTTTCTTGAGTCATATATTGGTCATATTGAATTATGATGTTATTACTTTACCTATGAAGAATTAAAAATTTTTTAAGTTTAAATGGATATAGATATATGGTTATAAAAAATAAACATTTTTCGACAAAAGAAGTCCTTTTTTGACAGAGGGTTTCTTTTTTATTTTGTTGAAATATGTATATAGGAATCAAAAGTTTAAATTAAAAGGAGTTTTATATGAACAAGAAAGATAATAAAAATATACCTGTATCAACACATATATTTATGTTTCCATTTAAATGGGACATAAAAAAATCGGAGTTCAGTAATTCTGAATTAGATACTAATATTGTAGAAATAGACCGTAAACTAAAAAAAAATAATTGGGAAGTTAATGAATTTAAAATTGAGGATGATTTTGATTATGGAAGTTATATATATTTTTACCCTTTTGTAAGAAATGCCATATTAAATGGAGTAAAAAAAGAAAAAGATAAAAAAAATTGTATAGTAAATAATTATGAATATAAATTTGAAGAAGGTTATTATAATATTAAGTTAAAACAAAAAAAAGAAGAATATAAGCTTAAAATTAATTCTATTAAGTTGAAAATCTTTAATACAGGGGTAGGAATATTGTCATTTGAGACAGAAAATTATAGCAAAATTGATTTTTGTACTAAAGCTTTTGAAGATATACTTAATATAAATGATTTTGGAAGAAGAATATATCCTCAATTTTATCCTATGGATTGTGTAAAGAATAGCTTTTTAGCAGATGAATTATCTATAACATTAAACGATAAAAATGGATATCCAAGAAAAATAAAAGAGGATTTTACAGATGTATTACATACAATGTCAGATAGTACATATGGAAATTGTAGTAATCCTAGACAATATACATATATATCTAAAACAATTATGCAGATTTTAGGGAATGATGATTTTACATATTATAAAGAAGACAAACAAGATGATAGGATTTTAATAACACCTATTATTGATGATCGCATGTTTATTATTAACTTCATTAACAATAAATATATATCTTCACTATTAACTAAAAATATAGATAATAATAAAAAATGGGCAAAATTATTATTTGTAGATAATGATGATTTAACCATACAAGATGAAGATATGGTGCAAGACCTTATTAAAAAACATACTTATAGAAGATGGCTAAATTATGGAACGGTATATGGTATAACTAGATATTCTTTTTTAGGAGTTGCTGGAGATGCTTATTATGAAACAAATATATTGAGAAACCATTTTAAAACTATGTATTATGAGATGACTGCATTAGTATTGGCATTGAGGGCATCTATTATAAGTTTTTCTAATGAAGCAGCCAGTATATCTGCTTTTGAAATAGATAAAGAAAATAATGGTTCAGATCAAATATTAATATCTAAGATAGATAATTTATATAAGAGATATATAGAATTTGTGAATAGATTATATTTTAGAGAAGTTACAGCACAAGAACAAGGAATAGAAATTTATGAGATGCTAATAAATTCTATGAATATTGAAAGAGATATTAAGGATTTAAATAATGAAATAGAAAAATTATATAATTATGCTACATTAAAAGCTGAAAGAAATACTAATAAAAAGATTAATATAATAACATTAGTAGGGGCTTTAATTGCAATACCAAGTTTTTTCACTGGTTTTTTTGGCATGAATATTTTTGCAAACCCCAATGATTTAATAAAATGGTTTACAAATAAAACAGGTTTGATTTGGACTTATATGTATATAATATTTCCTATATGCATTATAAGTATATTTTTAAGGCAATATACACCAATAATTAGTATTGGTAAATTATATAATTTAATTAAAGATACTATTAAACATATGGATAATAAAGAAAGAATTATTGTAATTCTTTTGATAACTCTTTTGATAGTTCTATATAAATTTTAATAGTTTATATAAATTTAAAAATAAAATAAAGGACTGATATAATGAAAATATTTTGTGTTGATGCTGAAAGTGATGGTCTTTATGGAGATATTTTTGCTATTGGAGCTGTAGTTTATGATGGATATAAAGAAATAGATTGTTTTAATGGTAGCTCCCAGGTATTAGAAGTAAAGGATCAATGGGTAATAAAAAATGTAATACCAAATATAAAACATATAAATAAATATAATTCTCGATATGAATTAAGAAATAAATTTTGGGAATTTTATATGAAGTATAGAGAAGACTCTATTACTGTAGCTGATTGTCCATATCCAGTTGAATATAATTTATTTAAAAAATGTATAAATGATGATTTTGATAATAGAAAATGGTTAGGACCGTATCCTTTTATGGATATAGCATCAGTATTATTCATAAAAGGCATAGAGCCATTAAAAGATAGAGATATTATAATAAATAAACAGAATATTTTAAAGCATAATCCTTTAGAAGATGCAAGAACATCTGCCAAAGTATTGATAAAAATATTACAGGGGAAAGATGAATATTAAAGGGAGTGATAGGATTGTATAATACTGAATTACATAAACTGGAAGTAGAAATTAAGCAACATACCCCAATGATACATTTTCAACAACACTGTGAAGAAAATGCAACTTTAAGAATGACAGAACTTAAACCAAAGCTGGACAGATTTATTCATCAAAAATTTTTCAAAAAAAAGGATATTAAAGACTATGGAAAGTATTTAATTGGATATAATAATTCTACTGAATATAAATATGGAGATGTTAGACCATTTAACTATAGAGTAAAAGTACAAAATATAGAAAAAATAAGAAACAAACAGTTAAAAATAGGAGAATCATTCCCATTATTTTTTGCTAATATGGGAAAAAATAATGAAGATAAATATGGTTTTGTATTTTCTAATAATTTAAAGCTAGTATTTATATCTTTTTATGAAGATATAATTGATAATATAATTGAAGTTTTGCCAGAATTTTTTATGAAAAACAATTTTGGTACAAGGCAGTCTAAGGGTTTTGGATCTTTTTTTATAAATTCTAATAATGATTATAAATTAAATGGGGCAAGGGGTAAATTTAAAGATGTAGATAAAGTAAAAAAATTGAAATATCATTTTTCCATTCCAAACGAAAATACAAAAAATCAAGATATTTGGGATAAATATAAAGAAGTATTTGGGAACATAGACAAATTCTATAGTTATTTAAGAAGTGGATTAAGAAGGAACATAATAGATCCTCTTATTAAAGAATATAGTATAAGTAAGAAAATAAGATGGGACAAGGATGAAATTAAAAATAAATTATTTAGTGAAAAAAGTTGGAATGACGATTTAGAGCCTAAACTTATGAAAGATTTATTTGGTTTATCTACGAGCGAAATATGGGAAGGACAATTAATTGAAAAAAAAGACAAAGGGAAAGAAATAGAAAGGTTCCAGTCACCTATATTTTTCAAGATATTAGATGAAGAAGATAAGTTTGTAGTGCATTTTGAGGCTAAAGAAATTCCTAAAAGATATTTAGATCAAGAGTTTATCATTTCAAAAAAAGGTGAAGAAGGATTTAAATTAAAAACACCAGAAGAATTTGATTTTGATGATTTTTTTCATTTTGCATTTAATAGAGAGGAGTATCCTGGAGAAGTTAAAGCAATATTTGAAGATATAAAAAGAAATATGGAAGGGTGATAATGCATGTCTAAATATATAGGACTTACTATAGGACCTATTGGAGAAACTATGCAATCTGCGAGAGATACAGGACAGCTATGGGGAAGTAGTTATATATTTTCATATATTATGAAAAATATAATTAACAAATTGAAGGATGATAAAGAGTTTGTTTTGCCATATATAGATGATGAACTATTTGAAGGTAAAAATGAGATAGGACTTTTTTCGGATAGAATGATATTTAAAACAGAAAATGAAGATAAAGATATGGAGCAGTTAAAAAGTATAATTGATAGTATTTTAGAAGAACTATCAAATGAATTTTCAGATATACTTAAGGTTGATAAAAATAAAGTTAATATGTATGTTAAAAAATATTTTAAAATATATTATTTGTCACTAGATATAGAGGAAAATGAAGATCCTATTATGAAAATGAATAAATATTTGAGTTCTCTAGAATTGATGGAAAGCTATGTTCCTAATGAAAGCAGAAATTATTTAATAGAAGGATTAAGCAATAAAAATATAAAAAAAGGATTTCTATTTAATGATGCGTTTTGTAAAGATAATTTAAACTATATTAGGTCATTAGCAGAAATAGCAACAAAAGATATCTTAGAAGAAATTCAAAGATATGATATTTTTCGAGATGGCAATAAAAATGTAGAAGATGTTTACAATGACATTTACAAAGATTTAAAAAACAGAATATCAGATGATAAAAAATTTAAAAAGTATGATAAAAAAGCATATAAATATGTAGCTATAGTACAAGCTGATGGAGACAATATAGGTAAACTTATAGGATCGTTAAAGAATAATGAAGAAAGAAAAGAGTTTTCAAAAAAACTACTTAAGTTTGCAAAAGGATCTCATGAATTAATAAAGGAATATGATGGTATGACTATATATGCAGGAGGAGATGATATATTATTTTTTGCTCCTGTAATAAGAGAAGGTAGAAATATATTTAAGTTATTAAATGATATATCAAAAAAATTTGATTGTTCATTTAATGAATATGAGGATAATACGCCTAGTATATCTTTTGGAATATCTATTGTATATTACAAATATCAGTTATATGAGGCTCTTAAAAATACATCTAAATTATTATTTGACAGAGCAAAAAAATATGAATTAAGAGATAATAATAATAAAATAGATAAAAATGCAGTGTCTTTTGAAGTAATAAAACATAGTGGACAAGGGTTTGGATGCACATTTAATAAGAATAGTAAAGAGTATGAGGAATTTTTAAATATTTTGGATTGCTATTTTGATAATAAAAAAAGTATTTCATCAGTATATCATAGTTTAAATGCTGATAAAATGTTATTCAATGTATTTGATGATATAGAAAAACAATTTAACAACTATTTTGAAAATAAATTTAGAAAAGAAGTACATAAGGAACCTAATATAAAAGAGTTTATAAATTCAACAAAGAATATAACTAAGATAATTTTTAGTGAAGAGAATAAAGAAAGTAATGAAAAAGAAAAAAAAGAAATAGACAAAAAAATGGAAAGAATCAGTGCTATATTAAAAACTATTAAATTTTTCAATGAAAAAGGTGGGGAAGAGTAATGAAATACTTAATTAAATTAAAACCCATTGAAAACTTTTTCTTCGGTGGAGAGAAGACTTTTGAAAATAAAAATGAAAAAGGTGAAAGGGAAAATTATATAGTTACTTCTAAAGATTTTCCTCAGCAAACTACTATTTTAGGTATGATTAGAAAAGAGATAATAAGACAAAAAGGACTTTTAAAATCAAACTGGAATTATAATAATAAAGAAATGGAAAAAATCAAGGGATTAATAGGAAAAGGCAGCTTTAATATAAATAATACAGACCAAGAATTTGGAATTATTAATAAGATATCACCAGTATTTTTATATTCATCAAAAGAAAATAATTTTTATATAAAAATGCCTAAAGATCAAAATTTAAAATGTGAGAACAGCACAAAGAAATATATACCATTTAAGGCTGAAAAAAGAGTTAAGTCAAATTTTGGACAAGTATTACTTCCAGAAGAGTATAATGCTAAAAAAGGATTATCAAATCAATTTATTAGCTTTGATGGGAAAAATATCAAAGAATATAAAGATATATTTAGTGAAGATAAAAGGGTTGGTAATAAAAAAAATGTAGAAAACGAATTGGAAAAAGAAACTCTTTTTAAAGAAATTAGTTATAGATTAAATCCAAAGATATGTTTTTGTTTTACATTAGATATAAGAGATAATGATTTTAATTTAGAAGATAATATAGTATATTTAGGTGCAAATAAGTCAGCTTTTAAAATGGAGGTAGAAAAAACTGATATTGACTTAATAGAAAGAATAAAGATTGAAAGGAATAATGATAGAGTTTTACTATTAGGAGATACATATATTGAAGATGTTAGTGAATATTGCCAATTTTATGTAGCCACTACAACTGATTTTAGGAATAGAACAACACGATATTTTTTAGATAAAACAAAAAATAAATATACTTTTAATAGAATTAATACTAAATATACTTTTTTAGAAAAAGGTAGTGTTTTCTATTTGAAATTGGAAAAGAAAGAAGAATTTAAGAAGAAATTAGAAGAAAAAAAGAACATGAGGAAAATAGGATATAACATTTATTTAGATTAATGGAGGGGTTTCTATGGATAAAAAAAAGATTTATTTAATTAAATTATTTACTAATATGCATGTTGGAAGTGGAGATATTAATTATAATATAGTAGATAATGAAGTTCAAAGAGATATAGTAAATAAATATCCTGTAATTAATTCATCAAGTTTAAAAGGAGCATTAAAAGAATACTTTAGTAGTAAGTTAGGGAAAGAAAGCAATAAAGTTGTTCACATATTTGGTAATTCTGACAATATGGGAAGATATAAGTTTTTTAGTGGGAATCTTTTAACTATGCCAGTAAGAAGTAATAAAAATTATTTTTTTAGAGCTGTATGCCCTCAAACAATAAATAATTTCTTGAAATTTTTAAATTATTTTGGGGACGGGACTGAATTAGAAGAAGTTTTGAATAATTTTAAGGGATTAGTTAATGAAAATGAATGTGTTATATTTAGAGATTGTGGAAATGATGAGAATATTCAGATAGAAACTTATGACTGTTTAAAAAAAGATTTCAAAGATATTAGTAAAATAGAAAATTTAATAGGAACAAATATAGCTTTGTTGTCAAATGACATATTTGAAGATATAGTTAATAATTTACCAGTAATAGCTAGAAATCATCTTGAGAATGGTGAAAGTAAAAACCTTTGGTATGAAGAAGTTGTACCTAGAGAGTCAATCTTTTATTTTGGGGTTATATCGGATGGAGAATATATTGAAGATTTTGAGAATATACTTAGTGAAGATATGATTCAGATAGGTGCTAATGCTTCTATTGGTTATGGATATACTGAAATGTTTAAATTTAATGGATTAGTTGGTGATAAAAGATGAATAAAAGAAAAGTTGAGAATTATATGAGTAAAGCTATAGAGATTTTGAGACAAAAATTTAAAGACAAGCCAATACCTAGAGAATTCCGAGGTTATATATCTCAATTTGGAGCCAGTATAATACAAAGTGGATTAATGCCAGCAGTTGCATTTTTTCAAAATAGCAATTCTGAATCAAAAAAGGAACGTCCATTTATTATAAAGGCTATATTTAAAATTATAGATGAAGAAAAGTCAAATAAAGGAAGTTTATTAGAATATATTGACAAATATGAAGACAAAGAATATATAAAGGAAGACATACTTAATGCGGCTATAGCTTTAAAACTAGTACTAAAATCTTTTGATTTTGAAAAAAGTACTAACTAAGGGGGCAATAATGATATGCAAGGCAATTTAGGATATCTTTTTTATAAAGATTATTTTAGAAAAAATAATGAAATAAAAATAAAGAAACGAAAAGATAGGGAAAATGATTTTACACTTGATTTTGATGCAAAAAATAAAAATAAAAGAATATTAAACTATCAAATGGATATTGATGGAATTAATATAGACAAACATGAATCAGAAAATGTAATAGCTAAAGACTATTTTTGTTTAAAAGTTGATTATCCAGGATTATTGGTAGGTAGTGGGGTAATGCATGAAGTTGGAAATGAAGATGAAATTAAAATTGGACTTAATTTTGACTATACTACAGGATTACCAGTTATAAATGGTTCATCTGTAAAGGGGCTATTAAGGAATGCATTTAATTATAAAGAATACATAAAAACTATTATAGATAGCGAAGAAAATATAAAAACTGAATCTTGTAATATAGATATAGATAGATTGCGTGAAGAAATATTTTCTGGGTTTAGTTATTATAATGAAAAAAAAATAAGACAAAGAGCATATGATAGGGATATTTTTTTCGATGCTATCTTAAATATAACAGAGAATAAATCTAAAAAGATATTGAGTGAAGATTATATAACTCCTCATTATAAAGATGAATTTAAAAATCCTATACCTATTAAGTTTATTAAAATAAAATCTAATACTGTGATGAAATTCAGATTTAATTTAAAAAATGGTATACTAAAAACAAGTGAAAAATTGTTAATGTTTAGAAGGATATTGTTAGATTTAGGAATAGGAGCAAAGACCAATTTAGGATATGGAAATTTTGTCGAAACTTATGGCAAAGCTAAATTAATTGAATTAATAGAAAATAAAAAGGAAAAAGAAATTGATAAATTAAGTAGAGTTGAAAAAACAATTTACTTTGTAGACAAAGAATACTCTAACGAAAAACGTCATGATAAGTTAATAGATGCATTTAATGAATTAGATGAATTAGAAGAAGAAGAAAGATTAAAATTGGCAAGATATATAAAAGATGAATGGATTAAAATAGGTAAATGGGACACTAAAAAAAGAAAAAAACAAAAAAAACAATATGATAAAGTGCAGAAAATAAAACAGATATTAGATGAAGAATAACAATTGTCGTCGACCTACAGTAGTGCAAAAACCCCTGGAGGTCGACGACAATTATTTTTTTGTATAAAAATCAATATATTAAAGAAAATTACTATAATTAGAAGGATTTTTGATCTTTATGTAGAATAAGATATAAAGAATAAAATTAATTTGGAATAAATTGTACATTGACATGGATACCAAGTTGTAATGGGATATTACCTTACCTATGAGGAATTGAAACGGATATAGAGAGCCTAGTTTGATTGTTAATGTATTTAGATATTACCTTACCTATGAGGAATTGAAACGGC
>NZ_KK211080.1:0-2307 GCF_000620125.1 Clostridiisalibacter paucivorans DSM 22131
TTTCTTGTGTTAGCTTTATTTTCTTTCTATTACTTATATCATATTTAGGTGGAGCTACAATATCTTCAGTCAGAATTAACTTATCTCCATCTCCTTCTAAAAGTTTCACTTTATTTTCTTCATATTCATTAATATACTTTCTAATTGTCTTTCTAGCAAATCCAGTTTCTCTATGTATTTCCCACTGAGATTTACCATCTAAAAAACTAGCTATTATTATTTTCTGTTTGTCCATTAAATTGATCATCCCCTTGCCTCCCCTATGAATTGCCATAGGGTTATTATATATTTCCTCTAGGGGAATTTTCAATTAGAATTTGGGGTACTTTTAGGATATCATAAACACTATACTATAAAATGATTTTAATAAGAAAGCAGTGGTAAAAAATATCTTGTTATTAGCAAATACTATTGCTATAACACTATAGAACCTATGTTCGACACTAAATATAAAAAAGGGATAATATATATGTTTGACTTTTCTAGAATCTCTATTTTATAAAAAACTACAGTAACTTAACACTATCCATATTCAACTATTCTTTGACCAAATCTCATCTCTTCTATTATAATTGTTTTCATAAGGAAAGATTCCTCCGATTTTTGTTTGTTGTGGTAAACAACATTATATCAGAGGACGTTCCTTTTTTTATTGTTTTTTTGTCACAAATGTATTATCTTATATCACTATATCTAAACTAACCTTAATAATCTTATTTAATAGGAGTTATTTCAATCTTTTTAGTGTACAATATATCAAAAAAGAAAAACAATATATAGTATAATGATAAAAGGAGTGGGTTAGATCTTTAGTTGAGAAGTATAAACTAGGTAATACGACAATAGAAATATATGATGATTGCTATAAAAACAAAACGGAAGAAGATATAAAGAGAATTATAAAAAGGATTGAGAAAATAGGAAGTAGAACATTGTATAAGGAAAAGTAATGGAGAGGCAAGCAGGCTTTATAGTGTTTCATTTTTTGATTAAAAAGCAAGGGATGCAGTTACAGTAGCAAGCATCTATTGGGAATAGCCACTGATTTTCTACTGCCATTGGATGAATTAGAGAAATATAATGAATAAAGGATTGAGGAATTTTATAATAATATAAAGAACAAATGGATTGAGTTAAGCAGTCAAGATGATCTAGGTGGTGGACTAGGTTTCTATAATATATTCATCCACTTAGATAATAAATCAAAGGGCAGGTATGCCAATGGTGACTATGCCTTTTGGGATATGCGGTAGTATATGGCTAGAGAATAATTTCCCTAGCCTTTTTTACATTAAAAGAGATAATATTATGTAAGTAGTTTATCTAAGAAAAGATTATATAAATAGTAAAAAATATTTAACAATCATACATAAAACTTAAAAAAACGTAATAATTGGAATATATTACATTTTACAACAAACTTTTCAATATAAATAGTATACACTATATGTAAGGATAAATTATAAAAAACTTTAGGAGGAGATTTTTATGAAAAAGAAACTTGTTTTATGTGTAGCGTTAGTATTTTTAATGTCTTCAGCAACAGTATTTGCAGAAATAGGTTACAGTTTTGAACATGAACCTAATGATACAATGGAGGATGCATGCAATACTCCTGTATTGAATGACTATGATAATATTAGGATTGCAGGAACTGCTAATTCAAATGATAAAGTCGATTGGTATGAAATTTGGAGTGTTGAGACCTTAGGAGAAGTAAAATTTAAATTACAGATGGATGACTTTGTTGATTATGATATATATATATATAATCAAGATGGCAATTTTATAAGCTCTTCAACTATTCGTGAAAAAGGTAAAATCGAGAGGATACGCAACATACTTATAAGGCCAGAGCAGCCGCTTTATGCAAAAATTGTGTATGTATCAGGGGAGCCTATTGAACCGTATGATTTGTTAGTTAAACTATATCCTTTATATGAGTCCAATTTAAAATCAAATGCTATTAAACAACTTGAAAAATCTGATACTAATATAATAGATAGGTCTTTACTAAAATAAAATTATTTTTGAATTTCTATAATTCTTATGGAATATAGATATTGTATTAGAAAAACCTAAATGTCGTCGACCTACAGTAGTGCAAAAACCCCTGGAGGTCGACGACAATTGGGTTTTTGATGTTAAAATCATTGTATTAAAGAAAATTGCTATACTTAGAAGGATTTTTTATTGTTATGTCGAATAGATATAAGAGAAGAAAAAGTAATTGGTATTTTTTGTACATTGGGATAGTTGCTACATCCCAATGGGTTTATACTTTACCTATGAGGAATTGAAACTGAC
>NZ_KK211080.1:4278-28717 GCF_000620125.1 Clostridiisalibacter paucivorans DSM 22131
TTGTTTATACTTTACCTATGAGGAATTGAAACTCATAAACAACAGTTTTAGCCTTATAGTAATTGTTATCGTTTATACTTTACCTATGAGGATTGTAAGCAAAAAGGCATACCTTAGTATTTATAGGGTATGTCTTTTGATTAATCTAGATAAAAATAGGGGACAAATAAATGGTAAAAAAGGTATTTTACCCCTATAACATTTTATTTTCAATAAACACTATGTTGTAAATATGCAAATATGTTTTATGTGACTGTATAAAAAATTAATAATAGGTTTGTTTATTGACATTTGTATGTTTTATACTATAAGATGTTATTGAGATAAATAATCTACATAGAGTAATAATACAATTTAAAATAGTGTATTGATTAAGGGAAAGGGGTGCAATTCCCCTGCTGTAGTCGCAGCTGTAACCGGTTATGAGAACTAAAGTGACCACTGCAATTTATATTGTGGGAAGGTTTAGTTTAAAGATGACCCGGAAGCCAGAAGACCTATCTTTACACTCTTCCTCAAAGTTCCGACTTAGAGCGAGGGAAGATATAGGTATATAAAATAAATCATTACGCATTATTTTACTTGGTATATATTATTTTGCCCATATCAGAAAACTTTCCTCTTGTTGGAAAGTTTTTTTGATATGGGCAAAATTTTTATGTATTCATATTAAATAAGGGGGTGTTAGCAAAACAGTTGTGAACATTATTTAAGTTGACTAAGTGATGTTCAATATAATATCAAAATAAATAGGAGGGACAATATGCTAAAAAAAATAATAAGTATTTTACTAGTAATATCTATGGTTTTTGGCTCTATACCTGGATTTGATATTGGTACACAAGCAGACAATATGAAACAGGAAATGAAAATTACAATTGAAGGAAAGACTGATACATTATATAATGACAAAATTACTGTAACAGATGCAGTTTATACGCCATTGGATTGTTTAGAAATAGCTATTGGAGCGGATAATATTAATGGTGGAGAGAGCAGTAATGGATTTTTTATTACTGGAATATTGGGTGAAAAAAATCATGAAAATCATGGTTGGAGTTATTATGTAAAGTCTAAAGATGGTGAAATAGTACAACCTATGGTTTCCGTAGATAAATTTGATGGTCTTACTAATTTAGAAGGAGAATTAGTAAATGAGGAACTTGTGTTCTATATGACATCTTATTCAGGAGCAAATATATTAACTAAGATACCTGAAGTTACTGTGGAAAAAGATGGGGCTAATTTTACAATTAAAGTAGTAAATTATAAAGTGGGTAAGGAACCCATAAAAGATGTTGATATAAAAGTGGGAAATGAAAGTACATACAAAACTAATGAAGATGGAGAAGTTTCATTTAGCTTGAAAAAGGCAGGAGTATATGATGTATTAGTATCAAAGGATAGAGACTATCCAATGATTGTAAGACAGCATTTAACTATTGTCAGTGATGGAGATAATAGCCAAGAATTAGAAAATATTATTGAAGAATTAAAGAATTCATATAAAGAAAAAACAGATTTAAATGCGATAGAAGTAATGGCTTACAATAGTTTGAAGAATAAAGAATCAGATTATAAAAGGTCATTTAAGTTGAATGATAGCAAAAATGCAGCAGCCTATGCAGAAAATATAATGGGATATTTAGCTACTGGACAAGACCCAAGTTATTATGTGGATGCCATTATAGCATCACAAACTGAAGAAGGATATTTTAGAATAGGGGAGGAGGATCAGGATTCAGTTACAGGTCTAGCAGATGCAATAACGGCTTTAGACATGGCAAAGGGGCAATATAATATAGAAAAAGCAGTTTTATACCTTGTAAATAGAGCTAAAAATGGACATTATGAAAATATTACAACTACAGCTTATGCGTTGAGGGTATTGCTAAAGCATATGGATATTGATGGTGTGGAAGAGCTAGCTAGTTCATGTATAGATTATTTAAAACAAGAGCAGTTAGAAACTGGGGGATATGATTACTATGGAATGGGAAATAGCCCATATTCTACTGGACCAGTTATTCAAACATTGGTATTGGCTAATGAGAATTTATCCTCAGAGGATTGGATAAATAATAATAGGACATTAGTTGATTCTCTATTGTCATGTAAAATAGATGGAAAAGGTTTCGAATTAGCAGAAGGTATGGGTAGTGGAGATGATGATCCAACGGCTACACAATTGGGATTTGTAGCATTAGCTGATTACTATACAGGTATGTCTATGTATGAAAGATTCACAGTGGAGAATCAAGATGAAGATAAGGATTATAGCCAAATTATAGATGGTACTATAGATGGTTTAAGGAGTTATTATACTTCGATGACAGAAAGATTAGATTCTAAATGGCAAACACAGCCAGCTTTTTATAAACCCCTTGAGGCATTGGCACTTAATATAACTAGTACAGATATAGAGAAAGATATAGAAGATATTGCTGACAAAGTTAGTATAAATGAAAATGAAGGTATCTTGCCTTATGCTATGAATATTATAGGTCTAATATCTTCAGGGCAGAATCCTAATAAATATGTAGAATTATTAAAGGAAGCTCAACAGAGTGATGGTAGTTTTAAAGTAGGAAGGATTGAACAAACAGAATGGGCAGTAATTGCTCTAGATATGGCAGAAGCAGAATATGATGTGGAAGAGGCAGTAAAACACATAATGGCGAAAAACCAAAATCAAAATAGTGTGGATATATTAGCCAATGCATTGACTGCATTGTCGTCTCACAAGGATATATCAGGAGTAGAGGATTTTATAGATAGTAAACTTGTGGAGATAAATTCTAAGCAACAGGCATCTGGTGGTTTTATGGATGCAATGGATGCTGAAAACTCTTTGACTTTATCTTATGTAATATCGGCTTTAGTTGCCAATGGCATAGATCCATTGACAGATGAAGACTGGATAAAAGATGGAAATACAGTTTTAGATGAACTAATGAAATACAAAAAATTGAACTATTTTATATATAACGACAGCTATGGAGATTACATGTATAAGGATGAGTGTACGGCACAGGCATTTATTGCATTGGCAGATTTAAAAAGTGAGAATTCAAGTTACAAGAATGTACAAAAATCTATAAGTTATACAGGAAAAATAAGAGAAGGACTTGAAAAGACAAGAGAATATCTGACCACAACTTCCCAAAGAAAGAATAATTCTCTTGAATCAGTAGATGTATTTTATACATGGATGGAAGCATTGGCTATTAACCATACTAGTAATGAATTAAATAGTGATTATATAGACATGCAGAAAAAACTAGGTATAGATGAAAAAGACAATGTACTGGCTCTTAGTGAAAATATAATGGGATTAATAGCTTCTGGTGAAATATTAGATAATCTAGAAAAAGACTATATTGGACAATTGATAGCTTTGCAAGATATTGATGGAGAATTTAAAGAACAGGGAAAAGAGTCCAATGTCTATAAACAGTCCTATGGAATCATGGCGTTGGACATGGCACATGCAGAATATAATACCCATAATGCCATAAGTGCTTTGATAAATATGTCAGATGGGAAGAGTTTTGGAAGTGTAGAAGAAACAGCATGGGCATTAATAGCATTATCAAAACATAAAGATACAGATGGTGTTTCTGACGTAATTGACGACGCAGTGGGTTATTTAAAGGAGAATCAATCTGATTCAGGGGGATTTGATTCAGGATATGGTGATACCCCACAGTACACAGGGTTAGTTATACAGGCACTAATTGCCAATGGGATAGATCCATTGTCCAATGAATGGACAAAAGATGGGTATGGACTAGTGGATTCTTTACTCAATAATCAATTAGAGGATGGGACATTTAGATTCTGTGAAATGTTTGGAGACAATGTGGATATACCATCAACAGAGCGGGCATTTGCAGCATTGGCAGATTTGTATAGAGGTAAATCTATGTATCATAGTATAGAAGCTGAACTTGATGCTTCTGATAAATTAGGTAATTCCATAAAAGATGTAAAGGAATATATAAGAAATAAAGCCCAATACAATTACTTACAATCTATGGCTTTAAACATTTTAGGGATAGGAAGCGAAGAATTATCAATGAAGTTAGAGTTAAGAGAAGATGAGGCAGATAGGACATATATAGTATGGGATGATCCCACAGAAATGCATGCCAAAAATATAATGGGCATAATAGCCATTGGACAAGATCCTAGAGATTATAAAGGGAAAGATTATGTGAGTATATTAGAACAGTCGCAAAAAGAGAATGGACAATTTAATATTGAGGGAGAAGATGAAAATAATATTAGTGACCAAGCTTATGCTATTATTGCGTTGGAAATGGCAGATGGTAGATATGATGAAGATAAAGCAATCCATATGTTGATGACAAAATATGAAGATGCTGATAGGCTTAGCATATATGATATATCACAAACTATTATTGCACTGTCTTTTTATAAAGATAGAAATGAAATAAAAGAAAAATTAGATACCTATATAGAAGATTTGAAAAGTTATCAGACAGATACTGGAGGATTTGGATATAATCCGAGTTCCACAGATGAAGTTTCTGAATATACTTCCTTTGCTATTCAAGCTATAGTAGCAGTAGATAGAAATCCATTAAAAGAGGAATTTGAAAAAGATGGAAAAACAGTATTGGATGCATTGCTAAAATTCAAAAGGGATAATCATTTTATAACTACAGAAAAACAATCTGGTTATAAAGAATATACAGAACAGGCAACAGGAATCGCATTGGCAGCATTGATTGATTTAGAAAATGGAGAGTCTATATATCATTCTTTAGCTACAGAATCTGAGGAAGAGCCAGAAGATAATAAAGAAAGTATTGAAAAGATTATTGAGGATTTAAGGGGATATTATTTAGACAAGGAAGAATTTACATTTAGGGAATCAATGGGATATAGATATACAAGTCAAAATCTAAATGAAGATATTTCAATAATTGAATCTAAATATAAAGCAAATAAAAATCCTGATAGTGCTTCGGCCTATGTGGGAAATATAATAGGACTAATAGCAGCAGGTAAGAATCCAAAGGATTATAATGGCATAAATTATGTGAAGGTATTAGCAGATTCTCAAAATGAACAGGGTAAGTTTATAATAGGTGATTATGACGATTATCCAACAACGGTAGCCTTTAGTATTTTAGCATTGGATATGGCAAATGGAGAATATAATATAGATAAGGCAATAGATGCCCTTATCAGTTATCAGATAGAAGATGGAGGTTTTGGAGGGGTTGATGAAACAGGGATGTGTTTATTGGCCCTTGCCAACCATAGAAATAAATCAGGTGTAGAAGAAGCTATTGATGATGGGATAAGCTTTTTAAAAGAAGTCCAATTAAATACAGGTGGATTTGAAGCTTGGGATAATGAAAATCCATACTCTATATCGGCAGCAATACAAGGGTTGATAGCAGTAGGAGAAGATCCATTATCAGAAGAATGGATAAAAAATGGAAATACAATGCTAGATGCACTATTATCATTTAAAGTAGATGATCATTTTGAAAATAAATCCCAGTGGGGCACAGAGGTAAATAGTGCATCAGAACAGGCATTTATTGCATTGGCAGATTTATATAGAGGTAAGTCAATGTTTGAAGAGATAGTTTTAAATGATTCTAGACCATCTAAAATAGAAATACAGAATCCTCCTATTAGTACAATAAATGAAAATAGTAATTTAAAACTCAATGCAACTGTATATGATGAAGACAATAAATTATTGACAGGTTATAGTTTGCTATGGGAAAGCTCAAACAAAGAATTAGCACAGGTAGATCAAGGTGGATTGGTAACAGCCAAAAAAGAAGGTAAAGTAATAATAACTGTGAAGGTAAAAGAATATGAAGATATAAATGCTAAAATAGAATTGACCATAGTACCAGAAGAAATAGAAATAACAAGAGTAGGAAATCATGAGATAAGAAAGGGTACAGAGGGAAGAGTGGAAATAAGGATTAAAAATAATAGCCAAGAAAATAAGACAGCTACGTTTATAATAGCACTATATGATAAAGATACCAATGAGATGATAAATTATGCATATGTGAATAATACATTGGAATCAGGAGAGAGCAAAAATATGGGAGCAGGATTTTTGATTCCTGAGAACGGAGACTATATAATTAAAGGATTAGTCTGGGATAATATTGAAAATCAAAATATAATATTAGTTAATCCATTAGTTATAGATGTAGAATAAATTAAGCCAATATTTAAAAGGAGATGGTAAAAATGAAAAAAAGGATACTATCATTTTTACTGATACTGACACTGCTTTTTCCTTCATTTGTTATTGCTAAAGATGGCATAGATGTTCAATATAGCAGGGAAGATGAAAGGGTTACTATTTCTATAGAAGGTGAAAAATCTACACCTGTCAGTATTATTATAGAAGATGATACTAAAAGATATTATATAGATCAGGGCATTACAGATTTGAATGGTAAAATAGAGTTTAAGACTATTTTACAGGAAGATAAAGAATATAATTGCTCTGTAAAAATAAATGGAGAAGAAAAGAAAATAAAGATTTCTAAAGAAAAGGAACCTACAGAACCCATTCCACCAATAGAGCCAGACATAGCATATATTAGTATTAGAGGATATAAAGGTAGAATATTATCGAGGACAAAAGTAGAAATACAAAAGGATGATACAGTAATAACTTTAACAAAACGGGTACTGAGGGCAAATAATATAGATTATCAGCAAAGGTCAGGATATATAGCCAGTATAGATGGACAAGCTGAAATGGATAAAGGATCTAAAAGTGGATGGATGTTCTCTATAAATGGAGAATTTCCCAATGTAGGGGCTGATAGTGTTAATCTACGGGATGGAGATTATATAAAATGGCTATATACCACTAATTTAGGAGAAGATATAGGGAACCCCTATAAAGAAGAGAAATTGTATGATGCATATGATGTAATTAAAGATGAAAATGCCAGTGAAGAAGAGATTATTGATGCTATAGACATCATAAATGACTCTATTGAGGATTCAATAAGAGAGGCTAAAACTGAAAAGGAAATGAAAAATGTATTAAAAGATGTAAATAAAATGTACAAAGCTTTATTGCAGGTTTTACAAAGGGCAGATACAGAAAAATTAGTCGAAGAAATATCGGAAAAAAGCATAGATATGGTTGAAAAAATGGAAGGTCTATTAGAGAAAAATAGTATAGATGAGATAAGAGATGGAGTATATAAGATTTCACAAAAAAACTTGGGTATGGCATTACATCTGACAACTAAAATTGAAAAAGAAAAAACATTAAACAAGATTATAGATGATATATTGAAGGCCTCGACATATATGGAAAAAAATATTGCGCCTAAGTTAATAGACAATAGGATGAATATGAAAAAAATATCAATATTTATGCCCAATATACTAGAAGATGAAGTAGATATTTATTTGCCCTATGAATTTATCAAAAAAGCCCAACTGAAAGGTTTAAATGAAATAGAACTTAATGGAGGTCTTACTTCTTTTAATATAACTCCAAATATCTTAGGGAATAAAAAGGACAAGAGAGATTTATATTTAAAGGCCGAAAGGATTAATGTATTGAAATTATCAGATAAAGAGAGACATATGGTCCCAGATAATAGTATAGTGATAGAATTAGAGGCATTATTGGGAGATGAAAAAGTATCAAGCTTTGAAGAGCCCATAGAGGTGAGTATACCTTATGAAAAAAACACTATTAAAGATGAAGATGCCATAACAGTGTTCTTATTGGAAGACGATGGAAGTGTCAATAGTGTAGGGGGATTATACAATCCTAATAATAAAAATATAAAATTCATAGCAAACCACTTTAGTAAATATTTTGCAAAAAATTCTAAAGGTAATTTTAAAGATATAGGTGGACATTGGGCAGAAAGAGAAATAAAGATTATGTCTGGTAAGGGAATAATTAATGGTAGATCCCCAGACGTATTTTCTCCTGATGACAATGTAAGCAGAGCTGAATTTGCAGCATTAATATCTAGAATGTTGAAATATACAACTCCTACAGAAGCAGAGATACCATTTAAAGATATAAATAAAAATTCTTGGTATTATGGATCCATTTTATCCACATGTAGAGAAGGCATTATTAATGGAAAGGGTAATCAAAGATTTGACCCAAAAGGCAATATAACTAGACAGGAGATGAGTAAAGTAATTTCTAAGGTATTAGAAAATAGGTTGTACAAAAATGGAGATAGTAAAGAACTAAATATATTTATAGACAAAGAGAAAATATCTCCTTGGGCAAAACAAGCTGTAGCACTTGTAGTTAGAGAAGATATAATGAAAGGTGTTGGGAAGAATAGATTTGAACCAAAACAAAAAGTTACTCGAGCTCAGGCTGCTGTGATGCTATATAGAATGTATGATTTGATATTAAATTAGTTATAAAAAGCAATCTTACAATAATTATTGTAAGGTTGTTTTTATAGAATAAGAGCCTATAAAATCATCGTCGCTTGTCTTGATGGTAGTACAGAGCAATATTAACAAAAAATCAATATTAGTCGTAAAATATATAAGGGGTAAAAATATGTATAATTATTTTATAAATAAAGAGATATTGGGAACATTTACAGGCCTTGTAGTGACAGTAAATATCATAGTTCAGTTTACAAAGTTTATTGTGAAAGATAGATTTGGTGATTCCTTTGTTAGATTATATAATTTTATAATTTCTCTAATATTAACCTTTATATTTGCTAGAGTTGGTGAAGATTTAGAGGGTATAGCATTAACAGTTATAAATGCCGTATTAATCAGTTTAGCCTCTATGGGGGCATACGAGACTGTAACGGATCCAAAAGCAGAAAAGCAAAAAATAAGGTAAGAAATAAAAAACAACACTTTATCTAGATAAAGTGTTGTTTTTTATTTTACTTTCTATAGCATAGATTACATCTATTAAAGTTTTATCGTTTTTTATTATATGGTCACTATATTTTTTGTATATGGGGTACCTTTTTTGAAATAATTCATAGAGCTTGTATTTATCATCTTGTATAAGAGGTCTTTTATATTGATTTATATCAGACAGTATATTCTTCAAAGGTCTATCTATGAAAAGAACAATACCATTTTCCTTTAAATATTTCATATTTATATCCTTTGTAATTACTCCGCCTCCTGTAGAAATAACAGTGTTTTTTTCAGTGCTAATTTTTTTGATGGCTTTTGTTTCCATATTTCTAAAGTAGGATTCACCATATTTAAACATATCTTTTATACTCATATTATTTTCTTTTTCTATATATTCATCTACATCTATAAAGTCTAGTTTTAATTTTTTTGCCACAAGCTTTCCAATAGATGTTTTACCACATCCTGGCATACCTATAAGTACAATATTATTTTTCATTTTTATCACCTAGGAGATTAATTACTTCATTATATATCTCATCTATAATATCAAAAGGGATATCTATATTATTCCAAATTTCTTGGGACTTTACAGCTTGAGCAATAAGCATATATAGACCATTAGTATGTTTAATATCTAAATCTTGGGCATAAGATAAAAACTTTGTCTTTAAAGGATTATAAATTAAATCTATTGCTATATTGAAATGCTGCATTAATTCTTTAGAGATTGGAGTACAATTTTCATCAGGATACATACCACAGGGAGTACAATTTATAATCATATCTAAAGCATTGAGTTTTTTTATATTATCATAGGATATAACCCTAATATTTTCAAATTTATGCATTACATTAGAGGGATTTCTACTTACTAATGTAATATCAGATACATTATTATTAATTAGATATGTAAGAACCGATTTAGAGGCACCACCTGTACCCAATATGAGGGCCTTTTTATTGTTGGGCATTATGTTAAACCTCTTTAGCATTGTACCAAACCCAAAATAATCGGTATTATATCCTGTGGCTTGTTCATTTGAAAGATCTATAGTATTAATAGCTCCAATTTCTTTTGCTTCTGGAGATATTTCAGATAAATAGTCCAATAGACTTTCTTTATAAGGTATAGTGACATTGACTCCCTTTATTCCTAAAAGGTTGAGGGAATAAATAGCACCATCTAAATTGTCTCTTTTTATTTCAAATAAATTATAATATCCTTTAATGCCTATCTTTTTTAATATAATTTTATGTATATTGGGAGAAAAAGTATGAGATAAACTCTCTCCCACCAGTCCAAATATATTACTCAAAATATCACCACTTTCATTATTATTATTTATCTTTAAGTATTCTTTCTTGTTGTTCTTTACTTATTTTCATGAGAGACTCAAAAAATTTTTGTGCAGGTTTTTCAAGGGATTTATCATTAATATAGGATGTTATTTTTTCAAGCACTTCATCTTCTCTATCTTTTTGATATATTGACATATTATTTTTGAGTTTATATTGTACTATACGAGATACTACGTCCATTCGCTTTTCAAAGAGCAATGAAAGTTTTTTGTCTATGGAATCAATTTCAGTTCTCAAATTTTTTAAATCATCCATTCTGCACCGTTCCTTTCACATATTAAGTCTAATATACATAGACATGCCACTGATTCTATCACTGGAATGACTCTAGGTACTATACAGGGGTCATGTCGTCCCTTTACACTTAAGTTGATTTCTTCTTTACTTGCTATATCTATGGTCTTTTGGATTTTTTCTATGGAAGGGGTGGGTTTAATAGCAGTTTTAAACACTACGGGCATGCCATTTGTAATCCCTCCAAGTAGTCCTCCATTATTATTAGATGTAGTTTTTACTTTATTGTTGTCTATATAATATGTATCATTGGCTTCCGAACCTTTCATTTCAGTTATATTAAAGCCTGCACCAAATTCTACGCCCTTTATGGAAGGAATAGAAAACAAATATTTTGATATCATCCCCTCAACAGAATGAAAAAAGGGTTCCCCAATACCAGGGGAAATATTTGTAATGGCTGTTTCTACGATACCACCTATTGAATCTCCTTCTTTCTTTACAGAAAGGACAAATTCTTCCATCTTTTTACCAACTTCAATATCTAAGACAGGAAATTTTTTTGTATTTAATAACTCCAAATGTTTGTCATCAATATTGACCCAGTCAAAATTGTGTTCCTTTATATGTCCTATACTTTTAATATGACTGCCAATATATATATGTTGTTTTTGTAAAATCCATTTTGCAATGGCGCCTGCAAAGACTAATGGGGCCGTCAAACGACCAGAAAAATGACCTCCCCCACGATAGTCGTTATATCCATGGTATTTCATATAGCCCGAGAAATCTGCATGACCGGGACGCATTATGTTTTTTATACTATGGTAGTCTTTGGATTGTGTGTCTTCATTCCATATGATACAGCAAAGAGGGGTGCCAGTTGTTTTATTATTAAAAAAGCCACTGATTATTTCAAAGTTGTCCCTTTCTTTTCTAGTAGTAGAAAGTCTATTTTGTCCAGGTGCCCTTCTCTGCATTTCATTATTTATATAGTCAAAATCTAATTTTATACCTGGAGGGAGTCCATTTATGATTATGCCAATGCCTTTGCCATGAGACTCTCCAAATATGGATAATTCAATGTTTTTACCGCTAATTCCACTCATTTATATTACCTCCAAGCATTTTATAATCGTCCCAAAAATTTGGATAAGATTTTTTTACTGCGGATGCTCCTTTAATAAATACTGGGTTTTTACATTTTATAGCTGCTATAGCCAATGACATAGCTATTCTATGGTCATTCCAACTATGCACTAATCCTCCATTTAAATATTTTTTTCCCATTATAATAAGGCCATCATCAAGTTCTTTGATATTAGCCCCTAAATTATTGAGTTCTGTTGAAATAGCTTTTAATCTATCCGATTCTTTTATCCTCAACCTTGAAGCTTTTTTTATAATGGTTGTACCTTGACTCACTGATGCAATAGTAGCTATTATTGGAACTAAATCAGGGTGCTGGGAACCATCAAATTCTATACCTGTAAGATTAGAGGGTTCAGCAATATAATTATCACTAATAATTCCACCCATATGCTTCAAAGTATGGACAATAGATTTATCGCCTTGGATAGAATCCTTATTTAGATCTGTACATTGTATTTTATCACTTATTAATCCTGCTGATAACCAAAATGCAGCTTGAGAAAAATCTCCTTCTACTTTGTAATCTGTACTTTTATATGCTTGATTTCCTTTTATATGAAATTCTTTATACTCTATATTTTTTATATCTATTGAAAATATTTTTAGCAGTTCTAGAGTAAGGGCTACATATGCCTTTGATTCAAGCTCAGTAGTCATTATTATTTTAGAGTCACCATTTAGTAAAGGGAGTGAAAATAATAGTCCAGTAATAAATTGGGAACTAATGTCTCCTTTCACTTTAAAAATATCAGGTTTTAACATACCATCTATAGTAAGAGGTAATAACCCTCTATTATTATAGTATTTAATATTTTGATGCTGAAATATTTTATAGTATGTATCTAGTGGCCTTTTTATAAGGTTTCCTTTGCCATTGAATACCATTTTTGTATTTGAAAGTCCAGCAAAGGGGATTAAAAATCTTAAAGTAGAACCAGATTCATTACAGTTTATTACATTATTTATTGGAGCTATTTGTCCGTCAGTACCTTTAATTGCAATATTATATGAACCATATTTATTTTTTTCTTTATATATCAATTTAGCTCCAAGGGATATGACTCCATTGAGTGTAGCATCTATGTCCTCGGAAAAATATATATTCTCTATTTTAGTTATATCGCTGCTCAATGCACCACATATTATTGCTCTATGGGATATACTTTTAGAAGGGGGTATATTTACTATACCTCTAAGTATAGAAGGTATAATTCTTATAGTGTCCAACCATAATCATCCTTTCAAATTAACTGTTAATAATTTTTGGAATTCCTTGATGTCAAGCTGTTGTAAGGTACCTTTTCCTACTTCTTTTATAAAAACAAGATTTATATTTGTGCCTGAGTTTTTTTTATCTAATCTTATGAAGTCAAAAAGCTTTTCAATATTATTAGTGGGCATATCATAAGGTAGATTATACTTATTAAGTATATCAAGAATAAGTTTTGAGGTACCTTTTTTAGTAATACATATATCTTCAGATACTTTTGTTATGTTATACATGCCTATAGCTATGGCTTCACCATGGGTATAGGATTTGTAGGCATAGTATTTTTCTATAGCATGACCTAAAGTATGACCAAAATTTAATAACATTCTTATTCCTTGATCTTTTTCATCTTTTTCTACAATATCTTTTTTTATTTTACAGCAATTATATATTATATCTTCTATATGGTTAAATATATCTATTTTATTATTAATTCTAATAAGAGTATTATAAAGATATTTATCTTTAATCAATGAATATTTTATCACTTCCCCAAACCCATCGTATAGAAATTTATTATTTAATGTATCTAAAAGATCAGGATCTATAATTACTGATTTTGGATGATAGAAGCTTCCAATTAAATTTTTACCTTTGGGATGATTTATTGCCACTTTTCCACCTATACTGCTATCTATTTGGGACAATAATGTAGTAGGTATTTGAATGAAATGGATGCCTCTCATGTATGTTGAAGCTGCAAAACCTGCTAAGTCACCAACCACACCACCACCAAATGCTATTATAATATCAGTTCTATTTACGTGAAAAGATAATAATTTATCATATATTTGTTTTAGAGTGTCAAAGGATTTACTGTCTTCGCCAGCATTGATTACTATTTTGAAAATAGAAGAAGTATATTTTCTCATATTTTTCATTAGATATTCTCCATATAGTCTATTGACATTGGTATCTGTTATTATGATTACTTTTTTATTTTTAATGAAGGATTCAATAAAACTACCTACATTATGCAAGATTCCTTTCTTTATAAAGATATCGTAAGTATTATTATGAGTGTTTACAGACATACGTTTCATTTTACTATTCCTTTCTATTTAAGAATTTATTTTAAAATATATTGGATTTAAGAATACTATATATCTTTTCTACAGTTATATATTTTATACCTTTAATATCGACAAGTATTATTTTTTGTAAAAAATTAGTTAGAAAATGTTTAAAGTTTAAATATAAAAAAATATTTAAACATTCTAAAAAATAAACATTTTTTGAAATAGGCAAACCTTTACAAACGAAAAATAAAACGGTTTATTGTTAATATAAAAAAAGAATATATATTATGAAGATTTCAAAAATAAAGGAAAATAGTATTAGATATAGAATAAATAAATAAAGGAAAAAAATTACTTGTATGTTGTAAAAAAAAATTGCTGCAAAAAAGCAAAAAAACTTACAGAAAAATGTAAAAAAATTGAAAATGTAATTTTTTTTATGATTAAAGAACTGTGTTGATTACGAAAAAATACATAAAAAATTAAAAAATACTAATTAATTTGGAATATGGCATAAATATTGCTATAATATATAATAAGAACAATATTTGAAAATTCTGAATAAAGAATAGGAGTGATTGTTTTTGATTACGGGAGAAGATAATTTGTCAAAGAGAATTGAAGAAATTATGATGGAATTAGTATCTGTGAAAAGTGATACTGGCACATCAGAAGAGAGAGAGATTGAGAAATATATTTATCAGTGGTTTAAAAATTTAGAATATTTCAAACACAATAGTGATTATTTTGGAAAATATAGTTTGAAAGATGATTATTTGAATAGGTCAGTAGTATGGGCCCTTGTAAAGGGAAATGGAAAAAATACGGTAGTATTTTTACATCATCATGATGCAGTTGATGTTTATGATTATGGAGTACTGTCAGATTATGCGTGTAATCCAAAGGTATTAAATGAAAAAATTGGTAGTATGCCCATATCGGAAGAGGTAAGATATGATTTAGAAAGTGGAGAATGGATATTTGGTAGAGGCACCTGTGACATGAAGGGTGGTGCGGCTATACAGATGGCATTGATGGAGAAATATTCTAAGGATGAAAACTTCCAAGGTAATATTTTATTATTATCTGTGCCTGATGAAGAATCTCTTTCAGCAGGTATGAGGGGAGGAGCTGAACTACTAAAAGAACTTAAAGACAGATTTAGTTTGGACTATACTGCATTGATAAATTCTGAGCCCCATCAAAGAGACCATAGAGACACTGGAATAATATATGAAGGGTCAGTAGGAAAAACAATGCCTGTAGTATATGTAAGGGGCAAAAAGACCCATATAGGAGATATATTCCAAGGTTTCAATGCGGTTGTATTGCTTTCTGAGATAGTAAAGAGAACAGAGTTAAATCCTGATTTGTCTGATGTGGTAGGCAATGAGGTATCACCACCTCCATCTTGGAGTTTTGCTAGAGATGGAAAAGAAAGCTATGATGCTTCCATACCGCCATCAGCAGGAGGATATTTTAGTATACTTACAATGACAAGGACACCTAAAGATATATTAGAGCAATTAAAAAATATTTCACAGGATGCTTTTGAAAGCGTTATTAAAGAAATGAATGAGAAATATAAAGTTTTTAGAGAAAAGGCTGGAAAGAAGGCAGAAAAATTACCATGGAAATCCAATGTAAAGACTTTTGCAGAAATTTATGAGGAGGCAATTAAAGACTCGGGAGATAAATTTATAGATGACTTTAATAAAACTGTGAAGAAATTAGAAGAAGATATAAAGGATAATAAGATAAATATACCTGAAAGCAATTTTGTGTTGATTAAGAAGGTATTAGAATATATAAATGATTTGTCACCAGTAGTCATTATAGCATTTTCACCGCCATATTATCCACATATTGCAAATCTCAATATTGAAGGCACAGACAGTACAATTAAATTGACTGAAAAGCTGAACAATTTTGCAAAGGATAATTTCAACGAATCATATGAAAAGAGAAATTATTTTATGGGAATATCAGATTTGAGCTATGCAGCACTAAATGATAGTGATGAAGTTATTCCATATATTGGTCCCAATATGCCATTGTGGGAAAAATTATATACAGTACCCTTTGAAGCTATGAAAGAACTAAATTTACCATCATTTATCATAGGACCTTGGGGAAAAGATTTACACAAGTTTACTGAAAGGGTCCATAGAAGAGATTTAATAGAAAAGGCACCAGCTGTTATAGAATTTGCACTTAATGAATTACTTTAAATTATCCTAGTTCTTATTCCATCTTTGGGGCAGGCATAGGATTAGGTATAAAAATCCCTTAGATGGTTAAGATATATTAAATACAATAAAACGGAGGGGGAAAGATTATGGATCGATTTTTAGAAATAATCGGTGCTATAACGGCATGGGTTTGGGGAATACCGATGTTGTTATTATTAGGCGTAGGAGGATTTATCTTATCTGCTAGAATGGGATTTTTTCAAGTAAGGTATGCACCTTATATTTTAAAACAAACATTTGGTAAGATGTTTGGTAAATCCAATGTAGGTGGAGATGGAACAGTATCACCATTTCAAGCGGTTACAGCAGCCCTTGCATCTACAGTTGGAGCATCAAATATTATAGGGGTTCCAGCAGCTATAATGTTTGGAGGTCCTGGTGCCGTATTCTGGATGTGGATTATGGCTATAATGGGTATGGGACCTAAATTTATAGAAGTCGTACTTGGTATGAAGTATAGAGGAAAAAATGAAGAGGGGGAATATGTTGGAGGCCCAATGTATTATATGGAGAAGGGTCTAAATATGAGATGGCTAGGTGTCATATTTTCATTTTTCCTAATGACAGAATTAATACCAAGCGTTATGGTTCAAGCAAATTCAGTTGCTGCATCAGCAAAGGAATCTTTTAATATTTCACCATCAATAACTGGAATATTCACCCTTGTAGTAGTGGGATTAGTTGTAATAGGGGGTATAAAAAGGATAGGTAAGGTAACAGAGAAACTTGTGCCAATTATGGCCAGTCTTTATCTTTTGGGAGCACTAATTATTATAGTTCTTAATATAGGCAAGGTGCCTGAAGTTATTGGATTAATATTTAGTTATGCATTTAGACCTATGGCAGCTGTAGGTGGATTCGCAGGTTCTGCACTTGCTGCAACAGTTAGATGGGGTGTAGCTAGAGGTATGTATTCCAATGAGGCAGGTATGGGTACTGCACCTATGGCTCATGCTGCGGCAGTAACAGATCATCCAGTAAGACAGGGATTCTGGGCGATATTTGAAATTATAGTTGATACACTTCTTATTTGTACTGCAACAGCATTTGTTGTATTATCTTCTGGATTATGGAATGCACCAGGTGCTATGGATAATCCATCAGGTATGCCAGCAGCAGCATTTAGTCATTATTTTGGTCCAATAGGTGGATATGTAGTAACTATTTCGTTATTATTCTTTGTTGTTTCAACACTTATAGTTGTTATATTCTATGGAGAAAAACAGGCAGAATTTTTATTTGGGCTTAAATTTTCAAGGGTAATGAGATATGTGTATCTAATATCAATTTATATTGGAGCAATTGGAGCAGCTAAGTTATTATGGCAATTCCTTGATATTATGCTTGCTACAATTATATTACCGAATATGATAGCAGTATTTTTACTTCATAAAGATGTAGTTGAGCTTACGAAGGAATTCTTTACTTCAGAAAAATATTATTTGAAAGATATAGGCAAGACTAAATAGGGAAATAGCTTAAATATATATAAATGAACTATAAAAGGATCCTTTCCTATGCCAGGGTCCTTTTAACTTTGGAAAGATTTTAGCAAATTTTTTTTCGATGAAGCAAAAAAATTTTACATTTAACTAAATATTTATAAAATTCAGCATATTGTTAAAAAGATATCAATTCACTCAATTATAGAAATAATGAGAACTACAATAAAAATCAGAAAAAATAGAAAAAATGGCATCAATATTGCAATGATTATATAGTGGTATCATTATATACCTATATATAATATTTAAAATTTAAAAAATTTTGACATGTTGAAAACGATTTCTACAATATTAAAATTTTAGGAGGTTAAAAAAATGGATAAGGGTTTAGCAAAGAAGATTGAAAATCTAAATGTTGAATTGACAAAAGTGCTAAGTGTAGTAGGTACCAAGACAGAATTAGATATAAGTAAAAAGGTTTATGATGAATTTATGAAAATGGACTATTACAAAAAACATCCTGAGTTAGTGAAATATGTAGACTTTAAAAATGATAAATTGGAGAGACAAAGTGTTGTAGCAACATTAAAGGGAGAAAAGGGAAATAGTAAAAAGACAATAGTGTTAATAGCTCATATAGATACAGTTGGGATATCAGACTATGGAAAGCTTAAGGAATACGCTACCAAGCCTGAAGAATTAGCAGAAAAATTGAAGACAGTTACATTACCAGAAGATGCTAGAAAAGATTTAGAATCAGGAGATTGGTTATTTGGACGAGGAATATTTGACATGAAGTGTGGAGTAGCCACATTTATGGTATTGATAGAATATCTTTCAGAGAGAATAGATGAATTTGAGGGTAATCTAGTATTTGCAGCAGTGGGAGATGAAGAAGGAAATTCAGGCGGAATGTTATCGGTAGTTCCAGAGTTAGTTAAAATGGAAGAAGAAGAAGGATTTGAATACTTAGCAGTAATAGATAATGACTATAGTGCAGAGAGATATGAAGGAGACGATAGCAAATACGTATATATAGGAACAGTAGGTAAATTAATGCCTTCATTCTATGTAGTAGGAAAAGAAACCCATGTTGGCGAGCCATTTAAGGGGTTAGATCCAAATCAATTGGCTGGTGCAATAACTCAAAGAGTTAATTTAAATGTAGAGTATTCAGATATAGCAGAAGGAGAAGTATCATTACCACCAATTACGTTGAGACAACAAGATATGAAAGAAGAATATTCAGTACAAATAGCAAAAACTGCCAATCTATATTTCAATTATGCAACTCATAAAAGCGGCCCCGATGAAGTAATGGAAAAAATGAAAAATGCAGCAAAGGATGCCTTTGAAGATGTAATAGGGTATTTGAAGGGACAATATCAAACATTCTGTGAAAAGAGTGGATTCCCACAGAAAGAGTTACCATGGAAAGCAAGAGTAATGTCTTATCAAGAATTATATGAAAAAGTAAAAGCAGAAATGGGAGACGATCTAGATAAGGCCATAAAAGAATTGGAAGCAGAATTATTAAAGGATGAAACTCTAGATGATAGAGATTTCAGTCTTAAGTTAGTATCAGAAGTGCATAGTATGTGGTCGGATAAAGATCCAGTAATAATAGTATATTTCGCACCACCATATTATCCACATATATATGTAGAGGGGTCAGAAGGCAAAGAGAAAAAATTATTAGAGTCAGTGGATAAAGCAGTAAATGCAATGGATGTAGAATATAATATAGTTCACAAAAAATTCTATCCATATATATCAGATTTAAGTTATGCATCGGCACCAAAGGATGACAGTGTAATAGCCGCATTAAAAAACAATATGCCGGCGTTTGGAGTGAAATATGATTTACCATTGGAAGATATGCAAAAATTAAATTTACCAGTAGTTAATATAGGACCATTTGGTAAAGATGCACATAAATTTACTGAAAGATTAGAGAGAAGATATTCCTATGAAATAGCTCCTAAACTTGTATATGATACTATAATGAATCTTTTAGGATAATAAAAAACTATAGTCTTTAAGAAAACAACTAAAAATAGCTAAAATTAATTTTAGCTATTTTTAGTTGAAATAAAATACTAAGGAGGAAGTATTTATATGGATGCATTTTTAAACATTGTTGCAAAGGTTACATCATGGATTTGGGGAATACCTATGTTATTATTATTAGGATTAGGTGGAATTATTTTATCAGCAAGATTAGGATTTTTTCAAGTAAGGTATGCGCCCTATATTTTAAAACAGACCTTTGGTAAGATGTTTAGTAAACCAGAACAAGGAGAAGGAACAGTATCACCGTTTCAAGCAGTTACAGCAGCCCTTGCATCTACAGTTGGAGCATCAAATATTATAGGAGTTCCAGCGGCTATTATATTTGGAGGTCCTGGTGCTGTATTTTGGATGTGGATTATGGCTATTTTTGGAATGGGATCTAAGTTTTGTGAAGTTGTTTTAGGATTCAAGTACAGAAGTACCAATGAAGAAGGCGAATATGTTGGAGGTCCAATGTATTATATGGAAAAGGGCCTAAATATGAAGTGGTTAGGTGTATTTTTCTCATTTTTCTTAATGGTAGAATTAGTACCTAGTATAATGGTACAGGCTAATTCAGTGTCAGCTTCAGCATTAGAATCTTTTAATCTAGATCCTGCTATTACAGGGGGGGTTACTTTATTATTAGTTGGTGCAGTAGTAATAGGTGGTATAAAGAGAATAGGTAAGGTTACTGAAAGAGTTGTACCATTTATGGCAAGTATATATATAATAGGGGCATTAATAATTATAATATTAAATATAGGGGAATTACCCGGGGTATTGGGACTTATATTTTCACATGCATTTACACCTATGTCAGCAGTTGGAGGATTTGCAGGATCTACATTGGCTGCTACTGTTAGATGGGGAGTGGCTAGAGGTATTTATTCCAATGAAGCAGGTATGGGTACAGCTCCAATGGCCCATGCACCAGCAACTAATGACCATGCTGTAAGACAAGGTTTTTGGGCTATATTTGAAATAATAGTAGATACATTAATAATTTGTAGTGTTACCGCATTTGTTATTTTGTCTTCTGGATTGTGGAATGCACCAGGAGCTATGGATAATCCATCAGGATTACCAGCAGCAGCATTTACCCATTATTTTGGACCTGTAGGTGGATTTGTAGTAACGATTTCTTTATTATTCTTTGTGGTTTCAACTTTGATAGTATTAGTTTTCTATGGAGAGAAACAGGCAGAATATCTTTTTGGTATTAAATTTTCAAAGGTTATGAGATATGTATATCTTGCATCAATATTTGTAGGAGCAGTAGGAGCAGCTCAATTATTGTGGCAATTTTTAGACATATTATTGGCTATGATAATACTACCAAATATGATAGCAGTATTTTTACTTCATAAAGATGTGGTTGAGCTTACAAAAGAATTTTTCACTTCAGAAAAGTATTATTTAAAGGATATAGGAAAGACAAAATAGTTATATAATAGATCGAAAAGCCTCGAGAATTTTCTCGGGGCTTTTCGTTGATATTTAACCAATATGTAAATGAAATATTGTATATAATTAAATTATGGTATAATAGTATAGGGTATAATAAAAATTAATTTCATTTTATTCAAGTCCAGTTTTGTAGAGAAATAGTGAAGTAAAGGAGATGTGATTATGGAAAAAGATTTGCTGTTGGATTTGATAAATGATTCTATTAGTGAAGGAGTCCATGTAATTGATGAATATGGAAAGACATTAGTATATAATCAAACCATGGCAGAACTGGAAGGATTAACTGTTAATGAAGTGATTGATAAAAATTTATTGGATGTATTACCTTCACTAAAGAATGAGAGTACTTTACTAAAGGTTTTAGAAACTGGACAACCTATAATTGAAAAGGTACAGACATATTTTAATAAAGAAGGTAAACAAATTACTACATTAAATTCTACTTTTCCCATAACACAACAAAGTAAAGTTATAGGGGCGATAGAAGTAGCAAAAGATATAAGTAAAATAAAAAAACTCAAGGAGCAAGCCTTATTTTTGGAAAATTCAGTGGAGCAGGACGAAAGTGAAAAAAATAAGAGAAATATATATAGATTTGAAGATATAATTGGATATTCCCCACAGATATTAAATGCAAAACAGATAGCTAGAATGGCAAGTAAAACATTTTCCAATGTACTTATCATTGGGGAATCAGGAACAGGAAAGGAGCTTTTTGCTCAAAGTATTCATAGTGCCAGTAATAGAAAAGATAAGCCTTTTGTTGCAGAGAATTGCGCTGCTTTGCCAGAAACCCTTTTAGAAGGGCTACTTTTTGGGACATCTAAGGGAGGATTTACTGGTGCTATAGATAGGCCTGGTTTATTTCAACAAGCTGATGGAGGAACATTGATGCTTGATGAGATAAACTCTATGCCATTAAATCTTCAAGTTAAATTATTAAGAGCTATACAGGAGGGGAAATTTAGGCCTATCGGTAGCGAAAGTGAACAACATGTAGATGTTAGAATTATAGCAGTAACCAATGAAGATCCTGTTAAGTCTATAAAAAAAGGAAAGTTAAGAAAGGATTTATTCTATAGATTAAGTGTAGTTAATTTATTTATTCCTCCTTTAAGAGAAAGGGAAGGAGATATAGATATTTTAACAGATTATTTTATAGAAAAACTTTCTAAAAAAATGGACAAGAGGGTGGGAGGATTAGATGATTCGGTTAAGGATTTTTTCCATAAATATAGTTGGCCAGGTAATGTCAGAGAATTAGAACATTTGTTGGAAGGGGCTATAAATCTTATCGAAAGTAATGAAAAAATAACTGTAGAGCATCTACCATATCATCTAAAAAGAAATATCTCGAATCAGTTTGATATAGATTCATTAAAAACTAAGAAAGTCAATATTTGTAAGTATGAAAAGATTAAAAAAGGAGAAATTGATTTATCTACTTACCTAAAAGAAGTAGAAGAAGAAGTTGTTAGAGAAGCATTAAAAGAAACTGATGGGAATATATCTAAAGCAGCAGCGATACTAGGTATTTCTAGGCAATCATTACAATATAAAATTAAAAGCAAATTGTTTTAATGGAGGGGATTATATGGATGATAACAATATTTTACAGTGTATAGTCGATTATGAACCTGTATTTTGGAGTAATCAAAGGGAAAATTTGATATCCGATATCGACATAACAATGGAAGATATAATTGATGCTGAAAAAAGATTACAAAGGTTTGCACCGTTGATAGATAGATTATTTCCTGAAACCTGTGGTGGTATTATAGAATCTCCACTGGTTAAAGGAGAAAGTCTTAAAGATGAATTAGAAAAGGTATATGATACTAAGGTATGTGGAGAATTTTTATTGAAATGTGATAGTCATTTAAAAGTTGCAGGTTCTATCAAGGCTAGAGGAGGTATATATGAGGTATTAAAACATGCTGAAAAAATAGCTATGGATCAGAAAATGCTTTCAAAAGATGACGATTATTCTAAATTAGCTAATAAAGAGTATAGAGATTTATTTTCAAAATATAAGATAGGTGTAGGCTCCACTGGTAATCTGGGATTGAGTATAGGAATTATATCGTCATCATTAGGGTTTGATGTTACAGTCCATATGTCATCAGATGCTAAGAAGTGGAAAAAAGATATGCTCAGAAATAAAGGAGCTAAAGTAGTAGAATATGAAGATGACTATACTAAAGCAGTAGAAGAGGGCAGAAAACAATGTGAAATAGATTCAATGGCCTATTTTGTAGATGATGAAAATTCTAAAGACTTATTTTTAGGTTATAGTGTTGCTGCTTTAAGATTAAAAAATCAATTAGAAGAAATGGGTATAAAGGTAAGCAGAGAGCATCCTATCAATGTATATTTGCCATGTGGAGTAGGAGGTGCCCCTGGCGGGATTGCATTTGGACTAAGGAATGTATTTAAAGATAATTTATATTGCTATTTTGTAGAGCCAACCCATGCACCATGTATGTTATTAGGTCTTGTTACAGGCAAGAAAAGTAGTATTTCTGTTAAGGACTATGGTATAGATAATATAACAGAGGCCGATGGATTAGCAGTTGGATCTCCATCTAAATTGGTATCCAATATTGCTGACAAACTAATAGATGGAATATATACTATAGATGATGAAGAATTATTTAAATTATTATATATTACAAAGGAAACTATGGATATAAAGATAGAGCCTTCAGCTGCATCGAGTCTAAAGGGACCTATTGCAGTTAAAGAAAAAAGTAGAGGTATACATATAGCATGGCTAACAGGAGGCGCATTTTTGCCAGAAAAGGAATATATAAAGATGTATAATAGAGGAAAGGGATTAAAATAATTTTTTTATCGTTATTGTTAAAGGGATAAAATTAGTTATTAGTTAATGATTAGTAGCTAGTATTCCAATGATAGGAATACTAGAGTCTGTAAATAACTTTGTGCTTTTAGGAAGTTTAAATCCAATCTGACAATAACTATTAAATTAAATAATATAGAACAAAATTGATACTAACTTTGATTATAGAATTGCCAAAGCTATATGATTATATTCATAAAATCTTATGGTTTTGGCAATAATCTTTATTAATGAAGAAATGGTTTCTAATGATAACTTACAGAACAAAAGCATCTATTCTGTCTTTAAAGAATATCATTAGTTGATTAAGGACTAAGTCCCAGTTTTTATAGTTTCTGTTCCATTTCTTCATTACATTTTGCCCCGCCAAATAAAGCATTTTTTCAAGGGATTGATCAGAAGGAAACACTGATTTT